>JAVLBA010000061.1:13710-13959 GCA_031581485.1 Desulfurivibrionaceae bacterium
GCGGTCTCTGCCCGGTGGTGCGATGCGCCAAGAGCCTGATGAACGGCCCTTGCGGCGGCTCTGTGAACGGTCGCTGTGAAATCCATGCGGATGTGGAGTGCATCTGGCAGGCCATCCATGACCGGATGATCCGGATCGGCCAGAGCGAGGGACTGGACCGTATCGCTCCCATCCGCGACTGGTCAACCACCAGCCATGGCGGACCACGCAAGATCGTCCGGGAGGACCTCACCATCTAGCTGCGATTAC
>JAVLBA010000062.1:0-13592 GCA_031581485.1 Desulfurivibrionaceae bacterium
GGTGTTGTCGGGGCAGTGATCATGCACCCCTGATTTCCCGCTGGTCATCGTCAATCTGGTACAGATTCCCACACCTCAGCAAAGCTCTCTCTTCCATATGCCTGTCTGAGAAGGGAGGCTGAGCACAAAAAAGGACTCCATCTTTTGAGATGGAGTCCTTTTTTCGTCTGGTTGGCCTGCTGTCTGCGTATTTGTTCAGATCAAAAGGTCTTGGGCTGAAAAGAGCCTGGGCAGGGGAACCATCTTTTTCTGGGCAAAGAGGGGCAAAGAAGATTATTAAAGAGGGGTGTCAGGAGTCGCCGGTTATAAGGGCTGCAGCGCCAGCTGCAGCAAAAGTGTTCAAGATATTGCAAGCTGCAGAAGGCTGAGGAAGCATGTTATGGAAAAAGTATGTCTTAACTGTAAATTTTTTAAGGTTGATGACCTTGAGGCCGGGGTCTGCCGCCGGATCAAGGAGAAGGATGCACCACGTCCCGCTAAGGGGCATGGTGATAGTTGTTCCCACTGGCAGGATGCCGGACAGCAATATTGGATCCGCCAGGGCTGGCTCAAGGCGCAGCAAAAAAAGCTCGCTTGTTAGAGAAATGAAAGAATCTCAGGGAGACTGTTCAGGGCGATAAGATATGTTCATGATCGGCCAGTAGTGGCCCATAACCAAACCTATGCCTTGGGCTGCCCATGGCCGGAGAGGGTAATAAGGGCTTTTTTTGTGCCGTTTTTATTAATCTTAAATGGTAAGAACGTATTAATGGTATATTTTATCTGGGCAGGATCTCCGGGGCAGCCATCTGCAACAGGTGAAAAAATGAGAGGGACAAAAGGTCAGTAAAGGTCGGACCCGGGGTTGAGGGGAGCTGGCCTTTGGGCATGGACGCTTTAGCAAAAATGGTGACATTTAAACCTGAAAAATATGGCAAATATCTTCTCTTTGAAAGAATTGCCTGTGGCGGCATGGCCGAGTTGTATCGCGGTAAGATTATCGGCGCCCAGGGTTTTGAGAAGATTGTGGCGATCAAAAAGATTCTTCCTCACCTGGTGGATCAGGAGGAGTTTGTTAAGGCCTTTGTTGATGAGGCGCGGCTGGCCGCCTTTCTGCAGCATCCCAATATTGTCCAGATTTATGATTTCGGTGAAATGGCGGGGAGCTATTTCATCTCCATGGAGTACCTCTCCGGGGTTGATCTCAAGACCGTCTTGAAAAAGGCCCAGGAAAAATCAAGGCCCCTCAAGCTGGCCCTCTCCCTCTTCTATATCCTGCCCCATATCTGCCAGGGGCTGCAATATGCCCATAATCTCAAGGACTTCTCCGGTGAACCTCTTCATCTTATCCACCGTGACCTGGGCCCCCAGAATATTCTTATCACCTATAATGGTGAAATTAAGCTCATCGATTTCGGCATTGCCAAGTCCTCCAGCCATGATGCCACCACCTATGTCGGTTCACTGAAGGGCAAGCTGGCCTACATGTCGCCGGAGCAGGCCTCGGGCAGTCAGATAGATCATCGTTCCGACCTCTTTACCCTGGGCATCCTGCTTTATGAATTGGCCACCGGCCATCGTCTTTATAGCGGCGAGTCGCAGGTGATTCTGCGCAAGGCGGGCAAGGCGGAGTTTACCCCGCCTGAACAGGTGAAACAGGGATTGCCGGCCACACTCTATGCCGTGATCAACAAGGCCCTGCACAAGAATCCCGATCTCAGGTATCAGTCTGCGGAGCAGATGCGCCTGGACCTGGAGGTGTGCGCCCAGGAGCTGGCGGTCCGGGTCTCCCGGGGCCAAATGGCGGCGTATATGCATGAGCTTTTTCATGACAAGGCAGCGGAAGAGGAAAAGGCCTTAAAGGCGGCCGGGCTGGCGGTCATGCCCCTTTCCGCCGCCCCCTTGCGCCGGCCGCAAGCTCCTCCCCGGCGTAAGGAGGAGGATAAAACCGTCGTTCTTGCTCCTGCTGCCCGCCGAGAGGGCACACAGAAGATTTTCAGGCCCATGACGCTCCTGCTCCTGGTGGTTGGCCTGGGTCTCTTCCTCTTGGCCGCGTCCTTCACCGGACCAGTGGGAGAGCAGATGCAATCTCTCTTGAGTGGAGGCAGAGAGCAGATTGCCGGCATCTTCGGAGCCCTCCAGGGGAAAGGCATCCCCGGCCTCGGTCCAAACGGCCCGGACACCGACTCTGGCGGCGATCCCTATCAGGAGGCCATCACCTATTTCGAGGCCCTGCAGAAAGATGCCGCACAAGGCAAGGGGCGGCCGCTTGATCTTGACACCTTACAGAGGCATGCCGGTTACCTGGAAGCGAAATATCCGCAAGAGGCCGTGGCCGCCTTGACCACCCTTGCCAAGAGCCATCCCCAGGTGGCGTACGTCCATTTTTACCTGGGAAAAGTGTATGCAGGGCGTTCCGACTCCCGGCAGGCCATAGCCTTCTACCGGCAGGCTCTGACCCTGGATCCCAAATTGGCCGAGGCCTATTTCAACCTCGGCTATCTTTATGCCTCAGCAGGAAAATATGATGAAGCTGAGGAGATGTATGCTCAGGTGGTTTCTCTGGCCCCCTCCTATCTTGACGAGGCCCTGGTCAATCTGGCGGTTATCCAGCGCCGGCAGGATAAGAAGGTGGAGAGTGTCCACTCCCTGCAGCAGGCCTTGCAGGTCAATCCAGGCAACCAGCTTGCTGTAAAAAAAATGAGCCAGTGGCAAGAGTGACAGGCAACAAGGAGAAGAGATGGCCTTGATGCAGGGCAGGGATCCCTATACCAAGCAGAGAAGAGCCGGCCGGTTTTTTTGTCTATGCGGCTTTGTTCTCAGTTTTTTTATGCTGTCAGGTTGTCAAACCGTCCCGGTTGGGAGCTGGGAGCCGGTGCAGAGTCGGCATATGCACCAGGTCCATACAGTGAATTGGCCCCAGGAGAATCTGGAGGTTATTGCCAAATGGTATACAGGGGCGGCAAGCAATTCCCGAGACATTGCCAATGCCAACCCCACTATCCTGGTCGGCCATCTCGTCCCTGGGGACAAGATCCTTATCCCCTCTTCCCTGTTGCGAAGGCGGGCCGCCATGCCCAAAACCTTTCTGCAGGAATGGTTTGAGGCGGCACAACAGAGAGAAAGAGCGGCCAGGGCCAACCAGAAAGGGCAACCAGAGGTGGAGGATGATAGCGATGATCTTGAGCTTTTTGGCCCCAGATAGGCCTGTGGTTGGGTGATGAGAAGGCCTCTTTCCTGCATACCTCTTGGCCTGGGCATCGTGCTCTTTTTTTGCCTGCTCATGGGTCCGGCTCTGCCCGGTGCTGCTGCTGAGGAAGGCATGGGGATCCGCGAGGTGGAGAGGATTCTGGCCACTTCAGGCATTTTCGAGCAGAAAAATCTCAACAGCCGCAACCTGCAAGGCTTTGACCTTGACCATAGCCGTTTTTACCGGACGAGTATGGTGGGTGCCCAGCTTGATAATGCCGGCTTGAAGGGAGCCCTTTTCCTTGACAGTGATTTAAGTGCCTCCTCTTTGCGGCAGGCGGATCTGCGCGGCAGCAAGCTGGAAAGGGTGACTCTTGAAGGCAGCGACCTGCGCCAGGCCTCTCTTAACCGGGTGAGCCTCATTGACAGCAAGCTCGCCGGGGCCAATTTGAGTGAGGCCCAGATGCCGCGCCTTTTTGTGCTCAGGTCTGATTTGCACAAGGTCAATTTCAGCGGCAGCAATCTCAGCAACAGCGCCCTGCATGACCTCTCCCTCCAGGAAGCAGTGCTGGTGGGGGCTGATCTCCATGGTCTTGATCTGGTGAAGGTCCGCCTGGCGGCCACCGATTTCAGCCAGAGCAATCTGGGCGGCGCCACCCTGCGCTGGGTGACGGTTAAAGACGATGGCGAGGCGAAAACACGCTTTGCAGAGGCAAATCTGAACCATGCCCTCATCTTTGACAGTGAGATGAGCGGCATGGATGGTCGCGGTGTCTATCTTTACGGGGCGCATCTCAAAAATGTCGATCTGGGAGGCGCGCGATTAAGTAATGCCATCCTGGATAATGCCTTTCTGGCCGAGGTGGATATGTCCGGGGTTGATCTGCGTTTCGCCTCCCTGGTGGATATTACCTGTAGCGCGGTCACCTTTGCAGGCGCCCATCTGGGCAATGCCGATTTTGCAGGCAGTGATCTGCGGGATGTTGATATGACCGAGGCCCTGCTGCCCCAGAGTCGGTGGGCCCATGCCCATTTGGCAGAGGTTGTCCTGGCCAGGGCGGAGATGACCAGAACGGATCTGCAGGAGAGCACTCTTGTTGACGTCACCTTGACCGCGGTGGATATGGCTGACAGCCGTCTTGGTGGGGCCAGGATCAGCGGCAGCAACCTGGACGGGGCCCGGTGCCCCAATTGTCAGCTTGACGCGGCTACCCTGGTGCAGAGTTCCCTGCGGGAGGCGGATTTCCGAGATGCCCGTTTCACGGCCGCGACCCTGGAGGATCTCCGGATGGAGGGCGCCAATTTCAGCGGCACCCATTTTTCCGGGGCCACGGCCCGGAATCTGCAGGGCAAATATGCTGATTTCCGGAAGGCAGATCTGCGCAATATGCAGCTTGAAAATTGTGATTTCAGTCAGGGTAATTTTGAGGGGGCCCTCTTCAGCGGCAGCCGTTTCTCTCAGCTGATTTTTCAGGCCGCCAACTTGCAGAAGGTGGGTTGGCAGAATATGGATCTGCGCGGCCTGGATCTGCGCGGTGCGGATCTCTCTGGTGCTGATTTACGTGGCGCCAATCTGGAAAATGTTGATCTGCGCGGGGCGCTGCTTGAAAAAACCATACTTCGGGGCGCCAATCTCACCGCCGCCAACCTGGCCTATGCTAAAATGTCCGCAGCTCAGCTGGAACAGGCTGATTTGCAAAAGGCTGTCCTGGTGGGGGTGGTTTTTGAGGGCGCCCGTCTGGGGGGCGCCAATTTTCAGGGCGCCAATGTCCGGAATGCCGATTTCAGCGGTGCTGATATTTCCCTTGCGAAAAATTTCAGGCAGGCCCTCAATCATGACAGGGCCAAAGGAGTGGCCCCTGAAGAGAACTGATCTGCCAGCCGCCTTGAAAGCGCCATCTAAAGGAGCACAAAAAAAAGGAGATGCCCACGGCATCTCCTTTTTTTGTGGTATAGCCGCTGCCGCGGCTCAGTGACGGAGGAAATTGAGGGCGGAACCGGCCTTGAACCAGCTGATCTGTTCCCTGTTTAACGAATGGCGCAGGGGGATTTCCTCGTTGGTGCCGTCGCCGTGATGGAGGAGGGCGCTGATGCGGCTGCCGGGGGCCAGTTCTGTGAGTCCGCGGATATCGATGACGTCATCCTCAAGAATGCGCTCATAGTCGGCCTCATTGACAAAGGTAAGGGGCAGCACCCCCTGTTTTTTGAGATTGGTCTCATGGATACGGGCAAAGCTTCTGGTGATCACCGCTCTGGCCCCCATATGGCGGGGACTCATGGCGGCATGCTCCCGGGAGGAGCCTTCGCCGTAGTTGGTGTCTCCTACCACCAGCCACTTTTTGCCGGCCGCTGTATAGGCCCGGGCCACCTCGTTCACCGGTTGTATGTCGCCGGTGAGCTGGTTCTTGGTGGTGCCCACTGCCCCGGTGAAGGCATTGACTGCGCCGGTGAGCATGTTGTCCGAGATATTATCCAGGTGCCCCCGGAAGCGCAGCCAGGGCCCGGCCGGGGAGATATGGTCCGTGGTGCATTTGCCCTTGGCCTTGATCAACAGCTGCAGACCTGTAAAATCCTGCCCGTCCCAGGGGGCAAAGGGCGAGAGCAGGGCCAGGCGCTTGGAGGCGGGATCAACAAGCACCTCCACCTGGGAGCGGTCCCGGGGCGGGGCCAGAAAGCCCTGGTCATCATGGATAAAGCCGCCGTCCGGCACCTCGGCAACCTGACCGGGGACCTGCAGGGTAAAGGTGGAGCCGTCAGCCGCCTGCAGTTCTTCTTCATAGGGGTTGCAGTCCATTTTTGCCACGCAGGCGTAGGCCATGGCCGTCTCCGGGCTGCCGATAAAGGCGCAGGTCTCAGGATTGCCGTCGGCCCTTTTGGGGAAGTTGCGGTTGTAGGAAGTGACAATGGAGTTCTTGATCCCTGTCTTGATATCCTGCCGCTGCCATTGGCCAATGCAGGGGCCGCAGGCATTGGTGAGAATGACGGCGCCGATCGCCTCCAGTTTCTGGAGGATGCCGTCCCTGGCAATGGTGGCCCGGACCTGCTCGGAACCGGGAGAGATGAGAAGCGGCACCTTGAGCCGGGCCCCTTTGGTCAGGAGCTGGTCGGCCATGGCAGCGATACGGCCCATGTCTTCATAGGAGGAATTGGTACAGGAGCCGATCAGGGCGGTGCTCATGTTGGTGGGCCAGCCCCCCTTGGCCATATGCTCAGCCATTTTTGAGACTGGGGTGGCCAGATCCGGCGAGTGGGGCCCAACCAAATGCGGTTCCAGCTCGCTCAAGTTGATCTCAATGATCTGTTCGTAATATTTTTCCGGCTGGGCCGTGACCTCGGGGTCAGCAACCAGGAGATGGCGATACCGGTCGGCCAGGTCAGCGGTTTCGCTGCGGCCAATGGCCTTGAGATAGGTGGCCATTCTCTCGTCATAGGGGAAGGTGGAGGTGGTGGCCCCCAGCTCTGCCCCCATGTTGCAGATGGTGGCCTTGCCCGTACAGGAGATGGAGGAGGTGCCGTCGCCGAAATATTCAATGACCCGGTTGGTGCCGCCGGAACAGCCCAGGATGGCCAGGAGCTTGAGGATAACGTCCTTGGGTGCAGTCCAGCCGCGCAAGGCGCCGGTGAGCTTGACCCCGACAATCTTGGGATGGAGCACCTCCCAGGGCAGGCCCACCATCACATCCACGGCATCAGCGCCGCCCACGCCGCAGGCAAAAGCACCCAGGCCGCCGGCATTGGGGGTATGGGAGTCGGTTCCCAGCATCATCAGGCCGGGAAAGGCGTATTGCTCAAGAACCACCTGGTGGATGATGCCGGCGCCGGGTTGCCAGCAGCCAAAGCCATAGCGGCGGGAGGCAGAGGCCAGAAAATCATAGACCTCCTTGTTGTCGATGGTGGCGGTTTTGAGATCCTCAGTGGCGCCTTTGTGGGCCTGGATCAGATGGTCGCAATGGACGGTCACCGGGACGGCGGCCTCGTCCTTGCCGGCCAGCATGTACTGGAGAATGGCCATCTGGGCCGTGGCATCCTGAAGGGCGACCCGGTCCGGCCTGGTCTTGATATAGGAAATCCCGGCTTCAAGTTGAGCAGCAGCGGCATCGTCAAGATGGCCGTAGAGCAGCTTTTCCGCATAGGTAAGGGGCCGCGCCAGGCGCTGGCGGATAACGGCGAGTTTCTCCTCCATTTTTTTATAGACCCCTTCCACAAAGTGGGGGGTGGAATCAACGGCTGTATTCATGGTCTCTTTTGCTCCTTTCTATATCAAGGTCTTAAGGCCTGTTTTTTTGATCAAAACATGGTTAACGGATTTTTTGATAAAATTCAGTGAGGTCCTGGGTGATGAATTTTTTTATCTTTTTCAGGTTGCGGCTGTGGGCGGCAAAGATCTGGCCTAAACCGGTGCTTTGCAGCAGGCCAATCACATGGGGCTCCACTTTCTCCCAGAGATGGCGGCGGTAGTCGCTTTCCAGAATTACCAGGCTGCGGGGATTTTTCAAGCGCTGTTTGAGGAGGCTGGGAAAGGTGATTTTGGTCAGCCAGATCCAGAAGCCCATGGCAATAAGGGTGACAGCGGCCAGCGGAAAGGTGAGATGGGCCAGACTGACTTCTCCCTGCAGCAGGGCGTCCAGCATCCCTTTTTCAGGGAAACCAAAGAGGAGTTTGCTGAGCAGGCCGCTGAAGAAAAAGGCAAGGATAGCGGCGACAGCGGCGATTTTGGAGATGTCGAGCAGTTTTCGCCGCGCCTGGCTGCTGAACTGCACCATGGCCTCACAGGTCAGCTGCAGTTCATTGACCTGGCGGTCAATGTCCTGGAGAATGTGAAAAACCCGAAATTTGGGGGCGGTGAGGATTTTGTTTTTCAGCAGGTCCCGTTCCTGGCTCCAGGGGGTGGTGTCCAGGCCTGGCCGGAGGGAATCGGGGGCGCAGGTCAGGAAGATATGGGGAATATCCTTGCGGCCGGTCATCTGCGAAAGATTCCAGCACAGGGTGCCGTAGGAACGCACTAGGTCGCTGCTTGAATCGCATTCATCAATACGGCTCATGACAAAGACCAGGCGGTCTTCGCCGACACTGCCGGGCAGGGTGTCGCGAATGGCGGTATATGTTTCCTTGATGGTGCCGGCCTTCAGGGGGTCGAACATGAGGACCACCATGTCGGCAAGTTTGGCAAGATGGGAAATGACAGCCATGTAATTATAGCCGCGATCTTTTTCGGTTACAGAGTCAAGCATTCCCGGCGTGTCGATGATGGCCATGTCCGTTAAAAGGGGGGTGGCGACCTTTTTCAGGTGCAAATGGGAAATGAGCTGTTCGCCCAGGGCCTTGAGGCTGGTAAAGGGGAGGTTTTCGTCATTGACCAGGGAAGAACCGGGAATTTCCTCTCCAGCCACATCAGCGCCGTCGTGAGTGATGATGGTGAAAGAGTCGTCCGTGGGGGCCTGCCCGGTACGCTGGATCTCTTCGCCGGCCAGTTCATTTATAAGAGTAGACTTGCCAGAGGAATAATTGCCGATGAAAAGGACAATGGGCTTCCATTTGAGGAGGGATTCCAGATCGCTGAAATCGCGGTTGTATTTGTGGAAAAGGGGGAGCAGGGTCTGGTGGATTCTGTTTTTAAGCAGAGTTTGTAATTCCTTTGCATCCATGGCTGGGCCTTCCTTAGTGCAGAGACGAGGGGCAGAAAACCAAAGGGGCTTTCGGAGCCCAGGGGGATTGTGTAAACGCTCCTTTTTACCGCGAATATTGCCTGAAAACAAGGGATTTGATTGTGAAAGAGGTCAGGGGAGAGCAGGGCAGGGAGGGTGCGATCTGGCTGTGATACAGGCCAAGATAAGAGAGAGGTGCAGGCCCTTTCCCCGGCCTGAAAAGGGAAAGAGCGTGGCCTGCGCCTGGGCGCGGGGCGGTGCTGCATAAGGCAAGCAGGGCTGAAACGATTTTTTAAGCCCTGGTATCTCCTGGGCCCGGGTGTGGTGTGAGGATCTTACATTTCCGTGACGATGCCATCCAGGGCGTCGAAGATACGCATCTCATGACGGCTTGGTTCAAACTCCGGAGTGAAAGAGTTGCGGCGGATGGTGGCCTGACGGATACGCCGGCCTGGGCAGCCATCTGGGTCTTTGTCGGTGGCCAGCAAGGTGGAGAGCAGGGATTCACCGCTCACCAGCAGGGCCAGATGCATGGCCTGACCGTTCCACGACTCGCCCTCGGCAAGGCGAAGGGCAAGCCCTTCATCGCTCTGCTGGCCGCAGACCAGCAGGGCGCCTTGGTGAACGGTACTACGGTGACCATCTGCATTTCGGGAAGGATGATTTTTTTTCATTATCGCCTCATTGATTTTGGAGTGCCGGGGGATGCTCTTGGCTTTTGTTGGCCGGCATGATGGAAAACGTGCATCCATAAAAAGCCTACAGGAAGCGGGGGCCAAAAAAAATGGGGAAGGTGTTCAATGTCGGATAGGTCTTTGTTTAGGCCAACTAAGCAAAGGGGCGCGCAGGATAATCATGTGAAGGAGCGTGATTTTCTGGTAGGTTATGCGCTGTTGAATAACCGTAGGGGATAACTGGCTCTTCTTGTGTTTTTTGCCTCCCATTCCCCCTCTTGATGAAGGCTTTGTCCTGGCTGCCTAACTAAATCAGGCAGGTACACCTGCCGTTGCCAAAAAAAATAAAAAATGTTGCCGTATCCTGAAATAGACCCCGTTATTCTGCAAATCGGTCCCCTTGCCCTGCGCTGGTACGGACTGATGTATGTGCTTGGTTTTGGCGCCACCTATTTTCTGGTGCAGCGTCAGATCCGGCGCCACAATCTGCGGGATCTCGCCCCTCTCTTTGAAAATCTGAACATGGTGCTGCTCATCAGTCTCGTGCTCGGGGGGCGCCTGGGGTATGTGCTTTTTTATAATTTTTCCTATTATCTTCATCACCCGCTGCAGATTGCCAACACCCTGGCCGGCGGCATGTCTTTCCATGGCGCCCTCTTGGGGGTTCTTGTCGGCGGCATCTGGTTTTGCCGGCGCCATCACATGTCCTTCCTGAAGACGGCGGATATCTATGTGGCCACTATTCCGGTGGGACTGGGCCTGGGAAGAATCGGCAATTTTATCAACGGAGAATTGTATGGCCGGGTCACGGAGATGCCGTGGGGCATGGTCTTTCCCGGCGGGGGGCCGCTGCCCCGCCATCCCTCCCAGCTCTACGAGGCCGCCCTTGAGGGAGTGCTCCTTTTTATACTTCTGCACTGGATGGCAGACTTCAAGAGAAAAAAAGGCTGGGGCCACGGTTCCATATTGGCCTTCTTTCTGGTTTACTACGGAATCCTGCGCTCTTTTGCGGAACTTTTTCGGGAGCCGGATGGCCATATAGGTCTGTTGGCTGGTTTTATGAGCCGGGGACAACTGCTTAGCATCGCCATGGTCGGCGCTGGTTTGCTTTTGTTGCGCTCTGCCCTGAAAAAACCACCGCAGCCGGCATGATCTTTCCTCTGCCGGCCGGCAAAGGATCCTCGCTGAACAACATGTTGCCATGGGATTGAAATGAAAAGCCATTTTTTAAACATTATTTTAACACTGACCCTCCTGATACCTATGATGCCAAATACCCTCTATGCCACAGAACTTGCCCCCCATCTTCATAAAGAGACCCTTGCTAACGGCCTCACCGTCATGGTCAAGGAAACGCCGGGCACCAAGGTTGCCACTGTCCAGATCTGGGTCAAGGCCGGCGCCATCTATGAAGAAGAACAAGAGGCGGGCATTACCCATCTCATTGAGCATATGATCTTCAAAGGCACCCCCACCAGGGGTCCAGGTGAGTTGGCCGAAGAGATTGAAGGCCTGGGGGGGCGGATTAATGCCTACACCTCCTTTGAGAACACGGTCTATCACGCCACCTTGTCGGCCCGCCACTGGCAGAAGGCCCTGGAGGTGCTGGCCGATTCGGTCCAGAATTCACTCTTTGATGCCGCTGAGCTGGAACGGGAAAAGAAGGTGGTGCTGGAAGAGATCGGCATGCGTAATGATCAGCCCGGCACCCTTCTTTTTCAGACTCTCATGGAAAACGCCTACCAGGTCCATCCCTATCGGCAGCCGATTATCGGCACGGTGGAGAGTGTCACTGGTTTTGAGCGGGACGATATCATGCACTACATGGGCAAGCATTATCACCCAGAAAACATGATGGTGCTGGTGGTGGGGGATGTCCGCTATGCGGAGGTGCGGCATACCGTTAATGAGGTCATGGGCAGTATGGCCAAGGGCGATTATGTCCAGCCGGCGCTGCCCGTTGAGCCCGAGAGGCAGGAGCCCGCCTTCTTTTCCCTGGCCGCGGATGTGGGGCAGAGCCATTTGGCCCTGGCTTTTCCGGCCACCTCCTTTGGTGACCCGGATACAGCGGTCCTTGATGTGATCTCCTCCATTCTCGGGCAGGGCGAGAGTTCGCGCCTCTTTCATGAGCTGCGCGACAAACAGCAGCTGGTCTACCAGATACAGTGCGGTGCTTTTACGCCTAAATATCCCGGTCTGGTGCAAATTACCGCTGCCCTGAGTGCCGAAAACATGGAGGCAGCCATGGAAGCGGCCCTGGCTGAGCTCTTCAGCCTCAAATATCTGGCGGTGAGTGATGACGAGCTGACCCGGGTGAAGAGAAACCTGGAGGGTGATTTCGTCTTTAACCTGGAAAGGGCGGAAGGCCAGGCCCGTACCCTGGGTTCTTTTGAATTTTTAACAGGTGATCCCACCAACACCCTTTATCTGGACCAGATCCGTTCCGTAACCAAAGAAGATATTGTGGCGGTTGCCAATAAATATTTCCGGCCGGAGGTGGTCACCGGCGGTTTTCTGGTGCCCCGCAGTGCCGAACTGGCCATGGACCAGGAGGCCTTTACGAAGATTATCGCCCGGGCCGACCAGCGGGCCAAAGAGAGTGTGCCGGCCTCCTATCTGGCGGATTCCTTTCTCACCAATGTCCATCGCTTTACCCTCAAAAACGGTTTGACCCTGCTGGTGCGGGAGGATAGCAATGTGGACACGGTTGCCATCCGGGCGGTCTTCCCCGGTGGCCTGCGCTCGGAAACAGAGATGACCAACGGCTCCTTTGCCTTTATTGCCGAGCTCTTTCCCAAAAGTACGGAGACGCTTTCGGTCCGCGATCTGACGGTCCAGGTCGCGGACATGGCAGGGGATCTGGCCGGTTTTAACGGCAAAAACACCTTTGGCCTCAAGGGGGATTTTCTCTCCCGCTATTTTGCCCCGGCCATGACCCTGGTGCGCGACGTGATCATCACCCCGGGTTTTGATCCTCAAGAGGCGGAGAAGATCAGGCCGGAACTCCTGGCCCAGCTCAAACATCAGGAGGATTCCCTGCCCTCCCTGGCCTTCAGAGAATTTAACCGGCTGCTTTTTCAAGGGCATCCCTACGGCCTCAATACCCTGGGCGCGGAAGGCCCTTTGGCCCGCCTCCAGGTGGCTGAGCTGCGCAATATTTATAAGGAACATGCGGTGCCGGCAAAAATGGTGCTCACCGTGGCCGGCGCTGTCAAGGCGGCCGAGGTCAGGGATCTGGTGGAGGAGCTTTTCGGCCAGTGGCAGGGACCTGCGGAGGTCGGGAACCAGCTGGCCGAAGAGGAGCTCTTGCCGCCGGCAATGCCCGTTAACCCGGAGATCTTTGCCATTGAAAAAGATAAAGAGCAGGTGCATCTCATCATCGGTTTTCTGGGAACGACCCTGGACAATGACGACAGGTTTGCCTTGGAGGTGCTGGATAATATCCTGAGCGGCCAGAGCGGCCGGCTCTTTAGTGAGCTGCGCGACAAAAAAAGCCTGGCCTATAGCCTTTCCGCCTTTTCCATGGTGGGCCTGGATACCGGTTCCTTCGGCATTTATATCGGCACCAGCCCGGATAAGCGGCAAGAGGCGATCAGCTCGTTGTGGAAGGAGCTCTATCTCGTTATGGAGCAGGAGGTGAGTGAAAAAGAACTGCAGCGTTCTCAAAATGTGCTCATCTCCAATTATGAGCTGCGCCTGCAGACCCACAGCCAGCAGGCCATGGAGATGGCCCTTAATGAAACCTATGGCCTGGGTCAGGATCAGGGCACGCGATATATCAAGGAGATAGAGGCGGTGGATCAGGCCAGGATCATGGCCGTGGCCAGGAAATATATCCAGCCCGAGCATTATGTGATGGTCACTGTCGGCGCCAAATAATATCGCCCAGAAATGGTCCTTTTGCCCGATCTCTGCGTCACAGCCCAATGAAAAATGCTCACATATGGTCATATGCTGCGTGCCCGTAGGAAATACCCTTGGGGTGCTTTTTAATTGAGCTGTTCCTTGATCTCGATCAAAATGACTCATTTCTGAACTGATATTGCTGAATTTTAATAAAAGAAGAAAAGCGAGATGCCTCTATGCTTGAGAAAATGATAGCACC
>JAVLBA010000063.1:0-13272 GCA_031581485.1 Desulfurivibrionaceae bacterium
GGGCTGCACCATGATAGGCTGCCTGATCATGGGGAATCAGGCCCACCTCTGCCATGTCGGTGATGTCCGGGGGTACCTGATCAAGGAGAAGGAGACGACGCAGATCACCTCTGATCATTCGCTGGCTGCCATGAGTTCAAGGAGTGACGAAAGACAACCCAAAAACATTGTCACCCGCTGTATCGGGGTCAACAGGGAGAGCAATCCTGAATATCATCTACTGGATCTTGCCTGTCAGGACCAGCTTCTGCTCTGCTCTGACGGGCTCTGGAATATGGTGAGCGATACGGAAATTTTCCACATAATCAGCACGGCTCTCACTCTGGAAATTGCCTGCGACCAGCTGATCAGGCAGGCCAATGAAGCCGGGGGCCACGATAATATCACGGCCCTTCTTGTCAAGGTGGAGTAAAATCGTGATCTGTACGGCACACCACCATAAAAAAAGGGGCGGAAGAATTATTCTTCCGCCCCTTTTTTATGGTGCCTGGCCACAAACGGCGAGATCAGCCACACTCGGAATAGCCGCAGGAATGGCAGACACAGCAGCCGCCTTCATGCTCAATCACCCCACCACATTCAGGACAGGCCCCAAACATCTGATGACCGGCGTTGCCGTCCTGGCAGGCAGCATGACCATGCTCTTCCATGTGTTGCTGAATGGCCTTGGCAATGGCATCCGCACAGGAAACCACCTTGTTCTTGCCGAGGCCGTGCGGTTTATGACAACTGATGCCGATGAGCTGTTTGACCACAGGCTCAGGGGCCATGCCTGAACGCCAGGCCAGTGATACCAGACGGCCAATGGCCTCACATTGACTGGCCGCGCAGCCACCGGCCTTGCCCACCATATTGAAGAGCTCAAATTGTTGCCCCTCATCATCCTCATTGATGGTGACATACATGGGTCCGCAACCGGTTTCCATCTGATAGGTACTGCCGGTGAGCTTGCGCGGCCGATCCCGTTTGATCCGTTGCTGCTCAAGGACCCTGGCCTTGGCCTGGTCAACGTCCTGCTTCTCTGTCTTGCCGGTGGAAAGGACCTGGTTTTCCCGGCAACCGTCACGATAGATGGTCGCCCCCTTACAGCCCTGGCGGTAGGCCCGCATATAGGCATCATGCACATCCTCCAGGGTGGCGCTGTGCGGGAAATTAATGGTTTTACTCACGGCATTGTTGGTATGGAGCTGGAAAGCGGCCTGGATATCGATATGGTTCTTGGGACTGATATCATGGGCGGTCTCAAAAACCTGGCGGTAGTGGGGAGGGATATCCATGATACCCTGCACCGTGCCATGCTCGGCAATCTCCTTCATGAGGGTGGTGGAATAGAAACCGTTTTCCTTGGCAACCTTCTCAAAGAAAGGATTCACCTCATAAAATTCATCATTATCCATGACCCGGCGCACATAGGAAACAGCAAACAAAGGTTCTACACCACTGGAACAATTGGCCAGAATAGAAATGGTCCCGGTGGGGGCGATGGTGGTGCGGGTGGCGTTACGCACCGGCGTCTCAGGGTCCTTGTCATAGTAAATTGACTTGGCGAAATTAGGAAAGGCGCCCCGGATCCGGGCCAGCTTAACAGAGGCCTGAAGGGCTGCGTCATCAATAAATTTCATCACCTTCTCGGCAAGCGTGACCGCCTCTGTTGAGGAATAGGCAATGCCCAGATAAATCAGCATATCCGCAAAGCCCATAACCCCGAGGCCAACCTTGCGGTTGCCCTTGGTTATGGTGGCAATCTCAGGCAGCGGGTAGCGATTAAGATCAACGACATTATCCAAAAAATGGACCGCCTTCTCAACGATATCAGCAAGCTTGGCAAAATCAATCTTGCCGTCAACCACCATATTGGCCAGATTAATGGAGCCCAGGTTGCAGGACTCGTGGGGCAGGAGGGGCTGTTCACCACAAGGATTGGTGCTTTCAATGGCGCCCAGGGCCGGGGTGGGATTGCCATCATTCATCCTGTCGATAAAAACAATGCCGGGCTCGCCGGAGAACCAGGCCTGCTTGACAATCTGCTTGAAGACCTTGCGGGCGTTTTTACGGGCCACCACTTCGTTGTCACGGGGATTAACGATCTCATAATCCTCATCGTTTTCCACCGCATCCATAAACTTATTTGTTATAGAGACAGATATGTTGAAATTATTGAGTTTTTTAAGATCTGACTTGACCTTGATGAAATCCATGATATCAGGATGGTCCACCCGCAGCATGGCCATATTGGCCCCTCTTCTGGTCCCGCCCTGTTTAATGGTTTCCGTGGCAATATCAAAGACAGACATAAAGGAAATGGGGCCGGAGGAAACCCCCTTGGTGGAGTGGACGATATCGTTGTGAGGCCGAATGCGGGAGAAAGAAAAGCCAGTACCACCGCCACTTTTATGGATAAGAGCGGTCTGCTTCACCGCCTCAAAGATGGATTCCATGGAATCTTCCACGGGCAGGACAAAACAGGCGGAAAGCTGACCAAGTTCGCGGCCGGCATTCATCAGGGTGGGAGAATTGGGCATAAAATCAAAGTGAGCCATCATGGTGTAAAAATCCATGGCCAGGCCATCGACATCCGCCTTTTTATCATAGGAGGCATCAGCAGTGGCAATAGTACTTGCCACCCGCCACAGCATATCCTCAGGTTTTTCCAGAACTGTCCCTTCTTCATCTTTCATCAGATAACGCCGTTCCAAAACACTGACGGCATTATCGGTAAAAGCTGGAACTGGGGCTCCAGCAGGAAGAGAACTGGCAGTGGCAGACATCTTCTTCGTCATGAGCATCTCCTTAGCAACTTTCTTTTGTGGCATATATTTTTCGGCACAAGAGTTGGATTTTTCCCGCCAAGACGTAAAGGGGGGAGTGGACAAACCGGCAAACAGGTGCATAGATGCGCACCTGCAAAAAAACATTTTCCTTTCTCTAAAGGAACACGCTCAGAGCAATCAGCAGGGGTGAAGCCCTGGACCCGTCACCGTGCCACCGGAGGGAAACGAGCGGCAGGGACGGCAGAGAGAAAAACATACTAAATGTAGTATAAACAAGAATAAAGAAGCACACTATAGATGGTCTTGTAAAGAAAAAAGATGGCTTCTTTTTCATCCTGTTTCAAAGTGATTTAAAAACAAGGAGATAAAAAGAAGGCCGTAAATTGCCCGGCCGCTGCATTAGAAATTTAGAAAATAATTAAATCTTTAACCCTATACGAATGATAGGGCGGCCAAAAAAAAAGCAAGGTCACGGCAGGCAGAGAGATCTGATGCAAATCAAGGCGTGGGCAAAACATACCCCTTCTGGATAGCGTACTTGATAAGTTCCGCTGTATTATTGATATTTAATTTCTTGAGCAGATTAGCCCGGTGGTGTTCAACCGTCCGGGTTGAAATGGATAAAAGCTCTGCAATATCCCGGCTGGTGCGGCCCTCGGCCACCAGCTTCAAGACCTGTCTTTCCCTGGGGGTCAAGGAATCTGCGGGCACCCCCTTCTTCTCCTGGCAGGCTCTGATCTCCTCAGGGGAAAGCTCATCGGCAAGACCTGGAGAGACAAAGAGTTCCCCCTGCAAGGCATGGTCAATGGCCGTGAGCAGCTCTGTATCTGAATCTTCCTTGAGGATATAGCCGTCAGCACCGGCAGAAAGGGCATGACAGAGATACTGCTTACTTTTATGCATGGTGAGCATGATGATCTTGACGCCGGGGCAGATCTTTTTGGCCTCAGCAATGGCCTCAATGCCGCGCAGATTCGGCATGGAGATATCCAGGAGAATTATATCAGGGGTAACATCCTTGATAAAGTTCAGAAGCTCAAGGCCGTCACCCACCTGGCCAATAACCGAAAGAGATGGTTCCCCCTCTATGATTTTCTTGATTCCATGCCGGATTAAGGCATGATCATCCGCCAGAACAACACGACAGACCCCCATAATGCACATCTCCTCTTCTTTCTCTTCGGGCGGTGGTCAAACAGGAATGGTCACGTGAACAGCTGTGCCGTGGCCGAACTCACTTTCGATATCAAAACTGCCACGCAGGATGCGGACACGCTCCGCCATGGCAGTGAGCCCCATGCCCTTTTCCGGGCTGATGGACGAAAAAACTTGCTCAACATTAAAACCTTTTCCATTATCTTTAACAACGAGAAAGATGCGATTCTGGCGTTTTTCAATGTGGACAGCAAAGGCGGTGGCTTCAGCATGCTTGCTCATGTTATTGAGGGACTCCTGCACAATACGATAAATCATGCGCTGCGAATTCTGCCCGAAATAATGGTTAATCTCTGCCAGGTCGATATCCGCCTCCAGGCCGGAAAATTTGGCAAAATGGCCCACCAGATGATCAAGGGCGGCATCAATCCCGAGATCATCCAGCAGAACCGGCGATAAATTACGGGAAAGGCGCCGCACATTCTCAATAATGAGATTGATGGACGAACGCAGTTCCTCGCTCTCTTCCTGCAGAACAGCCACAGATTGCCTGCCAAAGCCGCGGACAATGGCCCGCAGTTCCAGCTTCAGGGCGGCAAGGGATTGGCCCAGCTCATCATGCAACTCCACAGAGATACGCTGCCGCTCATTTTCCTGGACAGTGAGCAGGTTGTTGGAGAGCTGATGAAGAATCTCCTCTGAATCAAGGAGGGCAGCCTCCACCCTTTTGCGCTCTTCAATTTCATTATGGAGGACCTTATTGGTTGAAGAAAGCTCCAGGGTGCGCTGGTGCACTACCTCCTCCAGGGTGCTGCGATGTTCTTCCAGGGAGGCCTCGGCTTTTTTGGACCGATAGACCAGAACCGACAGCACAATAACCAGGGCCTCCAAGGCCAGGGCGATACCGAGAGCCGACCAACCCAATTTTTTATATTTCCACAACACAGAGTGGGGCTCTTCGGTGACCGTACTCTTGGCCGGTAATGAGGCATAGGAGATATCAAACCAGCGCATCTCATTATAGTCAAAGGCGTAATAATTATCCGTGGTCACGGTCTTGGTCTCACCGGCCAGCAGATCTCCCCAGATCACCTGCATGGCAAGCTTGGCTGCCCTCTCGCCCTGGGCCGCACCACTGACCATGCGGCCCCCCAAGGGGCCGCTGCCCAGATAAAAATCCCACATACTCAAGATAGGGACCTTGCAACGGCTGGCAATAAGCCAGGAGGAGCGCTTATTGGTAAAGACCCCCCCGGCCTCATCCTGGGTAAAATTGCCCAGAAGTACCAGGGTGTTGCCGCTGAGTTCCTTGACCATCCCCACCAGCTCAGCCATGGAAGCGGGATTGAGAAATTCAAAGGGCAGAGGAGCAAATCTCTTCTCCTCCCGGCGCAGCAGCGGTTCAAGGAGAAGGCCGTCGACACTGCGATCATTGATCACCACGATACGTTCGGTGTGCGGATAGAGATCAAGACCGGCGGTCAAGGTGGCGTTGATATCCACGTCTTCCACCACCCCGGCAAAACCGGGCAGTCCATGCCGGTCAACGGGCTGGCTGCCGATCTTGCCACAAAAAAGCGTGGCTGCTCCCGGAAATATTTCCTCGTGAAAACGGGCCAGAAAATTGATGGCGATATCATCAACGGCAATAACAGCAGCAAACCGCAGAGACCGATACTTCTGGGTCAGCTGATCCCGCAGGCGCTGAAAATTATCGGAATTGTCAAGGCGCTGGGCATCCATGTACTCCATATGGAGTTCAAGATGATGCTGATCCTTGGCCAGCAGGATCTTGTATATGCCGTCATTGACATCCTCCACCCAGCCCAGACCGCTATGATAGGAATGGAGCACAACGATATTCTTTTGCTGCAACTCCGGCTGAGCTGCAGCGCCGCACCAGGAGGCACCCAGCAGCAGAGCGGCGGCAAGGAGAAGGAATGAACGGGCTGCAAAAAAAATCATACCGGACCTTTAGGTGTGCTCCCGGGTTTTGTAGAAAAGAATGTCGGGCCACTGCTCTTCCACAAAAGTGACATGCCACTGACCCGGGGCAAGATAGGTGAGATGTCCCTCGGCGTCATGGGCCAGGCTCCCTTTATTTCTGGCCTCGAACTCCTTGAGCCGCTTCTTGTCCGGACAATCCACCCAGCGGGCCGCGGCATACTCCACCGGTTCATAGATGGCATCCACCCAGTACTCATTCTTGAGACGGGCCATGGTCACATCAAACTGCAGGACGCCCACGGCACCCAGGATATAATCACTGCCCATGATGGGCCTGAAGACCTGGACAGCACCCTCTTCGGCCAGCTGGACCAGTCCCTTCTGAAGCTGCTTGGTCTTGAGGGGGTTTTTCAAGATTACCCGCCGGAAATGCTCTGGCGCAAAATTGGGGATGCCGGTGAATTTGAGCTCCTCCTTCTGGGTGAAGGTATCACCGATCTTGATGGTGCCGTGGTTATGGAGGCCGATGATATCACCGGCATAGGCCTCGGCAACATGGGCGCGCTCCTGGGCCATGAAGATGGTGGCATTGGCCAGGGTAATGGGTTTACCCACCCGGTGATGGATCACCTTCATGCCCGGCTCAAATTTGCCGGAACAGATGCGCAAAAAGGCGATACGGTCACGGTGGGCCGGGTTCATATTGGCCTGGATCTTGAAGACAAAGCCGGAAAAGGAATCTTCAAAAGCAGAGACATCGCGGCTGGCGGCCTTACGGATCCCGGGCGCCGGGGCCAGTTCCACAAAGGCATCGAGCATCTCCTTGACCCCGAAATTATTAATGGCGCTGCCGAAGAAGACCGGGGTCTGGCTGCCCTGAAGATAATGGTCAAGCTCAAAAGGGTTGGCTGCGCCCTCAAGCAATTCAATATCATCGCGAAGCTCCTTGGCCTCTGTGATGCCGATGAGCTTGTCAAGACGGGGATCAGCCAGATCCTCAATGACGATCCCATCCTTGCCCATGGTCTCCTGGCCAGGGGTGAAGAGGTGCAGCTTTTTTTCATACAGGGTATAGACACCTTTGAAACGTTTGCCCATGCCAATGGGCCAGGAGAGAGGGGTGCACTCCACCTGCAGCTTGTCCTCGATCTCGCTCATGATCTCCAGGGGGTCCATGCCCTCCCGGTCGAGCTTGTTGATGAAGGTGATAATAGGGGTGTTCCGCAGGCGACAGACCTCCATCAGCTTTTCGGTCTGGGGCTCCACCCCCTTGGCGAAATCAATGACCATGAGGGCGGAATCCACTGCCGTCAAAACCCGGTAAGTGTCTTCGGAGAAGTCCTGATGCCCCGGGGTATCCAGGAGATTGATCTCGAAATCGCGATAATTAAAATTCATCACCGAACTGGTCACGGAAATACCGCGCTCCTGCTCAATGGCCATCCAGTCACTGGTGGCCTTCCGATCTGTTTTGCGCGACTTGACCGCGCCGGCCATCTGAATAGCGCCACCAAAGAGGAGCAGCTTCTCGGTGAGGGTGGTCTTCCCGGCATCAGGATGGCTGATGATCCCGAATGTCCGTCTTTTCTCAACTTCTTTCTTGTATAAATTCATGATTACTCAACAACAAGGTGGATAAAAATTGGCGGAGATGCCTTGCCATGGATGGCTCTGGGCATCATGACCGCTGGGGCTCCTGCCAAGGCGCGGCTCTTTTCCTTATTATAACGATAAAAAACAAACTATTTTACCAGCATTTGCCTTTTTTTGCTTTCTTTAAATAGCCTTTCCCTTTCCGCCTTGCCTTACCAGCCGAAATGGGAAACAATAAAAGGCGTATCACTATAAAAAAATCCCCGGAAAAAAGATGACTGAGCACCCCGCCTCCGAACTGGCCATCACCATGGCCCACCTCATGCTTCCCAAGGATGGCAACCCCATGGGCTTTGTCCATGGCGGCGCAGTTGCCAAGTATATTGACGAGGCCGCCGCCGTGGTGGCCAGCCGTCATGCCCGGTGCATGGTGGTAACACGCTGCTTTGACAACCTGGAGTTCCACAACCATGTGGCCATCGGCAATCTCTTGCTCCTCAAGGCCAGCCTTAATATGGTGGGCCGAACCTCCATGGAAATAGGGGTGCGCGTTGAAGAAGAGGAGCTGACCAGCGGCCGGGTGAATCACATCGCCTCAGCCTACCTCACCTTTGTGGCCCTTGACGCCGAGGGCCTGCCCCGGCAGGTGCCCCAGGCCCTTTTTCAGACACCGGCTGAGCAGCGCCGCAACAAGGATGCCTTGCAAAGACGCCAGCACAGATTGGCGGCCCCTGGAAAAGACTACTAAGACCAGGGGCAGAGGGGTTGTTGCGTGAGCATCTCAGACCCTGGCACCCTGTTTTTCGTAACAAGAGATCATTGCTGCCAAAAGAGGCCCTCTGTTGACCAGGGCCTGCACCTGGTCTATGATGGCCCATGCCTGAAAAATCATTGCCCTCCATGCCCCCCGACCCCGGCCACCATATCCGGCAGATTTTTATTGAAGAAGGCTGCGCCCACCTGCCCTATGTCCAGGAGATCTGTGAGCGGGCCCAGCTGGAAGGCCAGGTCATTGCCGACCGCACTGAGCCGCCGGTATCCTATGGCTCTTTTCCCAAAAACCTGCAGCGCGGCAAACAACACCTGCTGCTTTGTAAAAACAGGGGGGCCTTCTTCAAGCCCTGCCCCGGCACCAGGGAGTATCGCTGTTGCGACTACCATGTCCTCAATATCGGCATGGGCTGCCCCATGGATTGCTCCTACTGTATCCTCCAGGCCTACCTCAACAACCCCTGGCTCACCTTCTTTGTCAATACGGACGAGCTCTTTGGTGAACTGGACCTGGCCTTCAACCGCACTACTCAATTCTGGCGGATCGGCACCGGTGAATTCACCGACTCCCTGGCCCTGGACCATATCACCGGCCTGAGCCCGCTTCTGGTCCGTTATATGCGGGACAAGAAAAGGGGTGTTCTGGAACTCAAGACAAAATCAGTGGCCATCAACCATCTGGCCGGTCTTGACCATAATGGCCGGACCATCATCGCCTGGTCCTTGAATGCCCCCGCCATCATGGCCAAGGAGGAGATCCGCACGGCCAGCCTGGATGAGCGGCTGGCCGCAGCCCGCCAGGTAGCGGCAATGGGCTACAAAGTGGCCTTTCATTTTGATCCCATCATCTACCACCAGGGCTGGCAGGAAGGGTATCGCGCCACCATCAGAAAACTTTTTGCCACTGTTCCTGCTGAAAAAATTGCCTGGATCAGTCTGGGTGCCCTGCGCTTTCTGCCACCACTCAAGGCCATCGCCCTCAGCCGTTTTCCCGGCTCCACCTTTTTCCACGAAGAATTCATCACGGGTCTTGACAATAAAAAACGCTATTTCAGGCCATTACGGGTGGAAATGTATACCCATCTTCTGGCTGAACTGCGGGCCGTGGCTAGCCCCCATACCTGTCTCTATTTCTGCATGGAAAGTGACGAAATCTGGCAGGAGTGCGGTTTTGCCCCGGGTAAGAGCCAAAGCCTGCCAGATGATCTTGACCTGGCCTTTGCACGCACCCTTTAAGCGGCATGCCCCCGTGCCCGGTAAAAACTTTTTTTCCCCGCTCTTTTTTTCTTGCTGACCCAGGCCATCCATCCCGCCTTTTTTTATTCCAGCCACCATTCTTTTTGGTTGGCGATCCTCTTTGCTTTTTGTATTCTATCCATCGTTACGTATCGGATCGGCATACCCCTTTTTTCAGATGTGCCATTTTCAATTTATGTCTTTGTTAAGGAGAGAACATTCATGATAAATAAAGCTATTCTTATTGGCAACCTGGGCGGCGACCCGGAAGTACGTTATACCCAGAACGGTTCCGCCGTAGCCAATTTCAATATAGCCACCAGTGAACGCTGGAAGGATCAGACCGGCACCCAGCAGGAGCAAACAGAATGGCACCGCATCGTGGCCTTTGCCCGCCTGGGGGAGATTTGCGGTGAGTATCTTTCCAAAGGTTCCAAGGTCTATATCGAAGGCCGTATCCAGACCAGAAAGTGGGAAGACAAGGACGGCAACAAGCGTTACACGACGGAGATAGTGGCCCGGGAGATGAAGATGCTCGACAGCAAGACCACCAGTCCGGGTGGCGGTGGCCCCTCCCAGGAGCCCCCCCTCCCTGAGCCCAGAATGGGTGATGATGTGCCGTTCTAGATTTTTCACCACACACCGGCAAGAGAAAAAGGAACCTTCTTCAAGGTTCCTTTTTTTTATGGCCATCCCGGCCACAGCAACCACATGGCATGAGAGGAATTCCTGCTTTTTCCCTCAACAGGAAATCAACTGTTCTGCCACCCTCAACTTTCTGTTACAGTTAAATCTTAACCTGCCCACTTTTTCATACCAGGAGAAAGCTGCCTGCCTCCCCTTGTCAAAGAGTGGAACCAATCTTATAATCATGAACATATGAAAAACATCTCGTGGTTATTGACTTTTTTCAACCTCCCGTAACAAAAACCAGAAAGGCCCATGGATTATTATAAAATATTAGGTGTAGACAAAACTGCCGACAGTGCGGCCATTAAAAAGGCCTATCGAAAACTGGCCATGAAGTATCACCCTGACAAGACAGCAGGAGATAAGGCGGCAGAAGAAAAATTCAAACAGGCCAATGAAGCCTATGCTGTTCTCTCCGATCCGGAGAAACGCAAAGAGTATGACACCTACGGCTCCTCAGACTTTTCTCAGCGTTATTCACAGGAAGACATCTTTAGAGGCAGCGATCTCGGCTCCATTCTGCGTGAATTCGGCATGAATTTCGGAGGCGGTTTCAGCCAGAGCGGCGGGGCAGGCAGCCCCTTTGAGTCCTTTTTCTCACAAAGCAGTGGTCTTGGTCCTGACCAGGGCAGAGGCTTTCAGCAGCGGGCAGCAAAAGGCCAGGACATGATTATGGAACTCTGGGTTACCCTGGAGGAGGTGGTCAGCGGCACAGAAAGGACCATTTCGCTGGCTCATTTGAATGACAAAGTCTCGGTAAAAATACCGCCCGGCATAGAGTCTGGCAAAAGATTGCGCGTTACCGGCAAGGGTGCCCCCTCCCCCATGGGGGGACCAGCTGGCGATCTCTTTCTTAAAATAAATGTGCAGCCCCACACCCTTTTCAAACAGGATGGCGCCACCCTTATCCATGAAAAGAAGATCCCGTTCAGCCAGGCGGCCCTGGGCACAAAGGTGACCATCCCCACCCTGGAAGGCAAAGAGCTCTCCGTCAAGATACCGGCCGGCATGCAGAGCGGCGGCAAATTACGCCTGAAGGGCAAAGGCCTTCCCCAGGGCCCCAAAGGCCCCAGAGGAGATCTCATGGTGAAGATAGATATTGAAGTGCCGAAAGAGTTGTCTGCCGAACAGGAGAAACTCCTTCAGGAACTGCAAAAAACCGGCCTGTAAGCTCTTATTTTTTCGGCGTATTAGAAAGAGCCTCATCTGCCAAATCTTCTTTTTTGTCAACACTCTCCCCTCCTCCTGAACACCTCACCAAGGCCCGAGCAACCAACAAAAACGGGGGGAAGGCAAGGGATCCCTTGCCTTCCCCCCGTGACCAAGAGGATATCTGCGATTACTTAAAGAGAAGTGCCGGTTATGCGTTCCAGGGCCTCAAGATACCTGCTTCCTGTTTTTTCCAGAATCTCAGGGGGCAGGGAGGGGGCTGGCGGCGTCTTATCCCAATCCAGGCTATCCAGATAATCACGCAGAAACTGCTTATCAAAACTTGGCTGGCTGCGGCCGACCACGTAATCAGCCACAGGCCAGAAACGGGAACTGTCAGGGGTGAGCACCTCATCAATGAGGATGAGCCTGCCCTCAAACCAGCCCAGTTCGAACTTGGTGTCGGCAATGATAATGCCTTTGGAGCGGGCATACTCGGCGGCCTTTTCATAGAGGCGCACGCAGATATCAGCAATCTGCGCGGTCTCCTCTTTCCCCACCAGCTTTTCCATCTCAGCCACAGAGATGTTCTCGTCATGGAGGCCCATCTCCGCCTTGGTGGAGGGGGTAAAAAGAACCTCAGGGAGCTTCTCTGATTCCTGCATCCCGGCCGGCAGCTTGAAACCGCACACCGTGGTGTCTTTCTTGTAGGCTTTCCAGAAAGAACCGGAGATATAGCCCCGGACAATACACTCCACAGGCAGGGGTTGCGCCTTTTTCACCAGCATGGAACGGCCCCGGAGAATATCGCGGTAAGGGGCACAGGCGGCCGGATAGTCGTCAGGATCGGCACTGATCAGGTGATGAGGAATAATATCGCTGAGCAGGTCGAACCAGAACAGGGAGAGCTTGGTGAGCACCCTGCCCTTATTGGGGATGGGTTCGTTCATAATCACATCATAGGCGGAAATGCGATCTGTGGCCACAATCAGCAAGGCATCGTCCACCTCGTAAAGATCACGCACCTTGCCACGGTTAATGAGCTTGAGTCCTTCAAAATTTGTTTCGGTTACAGCTTGGGTCATGGGATTATCCTCTGTAAAAAATAAAGAGTGGCGCCGGCCTCTTTACCATAAAGAGGGCGGCGGAAAATTTCTTTTTTTGGTCCTTGTGCCTTAGACGGCTCACTTCCTGCCGACCATGAAAGAGCTCAATCAGGTGCGCTTGAACCATTTTTTCACTTCACCGGCAGAAAAGAGTCGGTAGACCGGGCGGCCATGGGGACAGTGGGAAAAGACATCAGCCGCCAGCATCTGCTCGACAAGCGCCCCCCCTTCTTCCGGCCACAGGGCATGATGCGCCTTTACCGCCCCCTTACAGGCCATGGTGGCCAGGATATCTTCAAGGCGCCTGGCCCGGGAAGAGGACAACTCCGGGGCCACATATCTCTCGACAATACCGGTGAAAACTTCCACTGGCCCCAGATGGGCGAGCAGGGCGGGAACCGCCTTGATGACAAAGCTTTCCCCACCGAACCCGGCAATCTCCAGGCCCATCTCACTGATTTCATCATGATGCCTCTGCAGGGCCTGGGCCTGGGCAGGCGTGCATTCCACCATCTCCGGAAAAAGAAGGACCTGGCGGGCCACCGCCTGCCGGGCCAGCTGTTTTTTTAATTTCTCAAAAAGCAGACGTTCATGGGCCGCATGCTGGTCGATAATCACCAGCCCGGCGCTGCTGGCACAAAGAAGATAGCTCTCCTGAAATTGACCGATATAGCTGATATGGCCAAGGCCCTCGGGGCTGGAGGGCGCCTTCTCTTTTGCCTCTGGCAGCCGGCATTGTTGCTGAGCGTCCTGCCCAGCCTCGGGGCTGGGCTGATAATCGACCCGGAGAACGACCTCGGCCGGCCACGCATCATCTGGAACTGCGGCCTGCTTTTCTACCGGCAGCGGAGAAA
>JAVLBA010000064.1:0-13222 GCA_031581485.1 Desulfurivibrionaceae bacterium
CGGCAAATCCACCCTCCTTAACCCCAACTGGGTGGAGGATGTGCGAGAAGGCCGCAGCCTTAAACCATTCACATCGGACCAATCTGCTGTGGCCTATACAGAGGAACCCCTGCCCTAGGAAGCCTGCCTGGTCAAACTGCAAATTCACCACAAAGACACAGAGAAATCACAAAAAAACTTTGTGTCTTTGTGCCTTTGTGGTGAAAAAAAAATATTCCCAGCCATTCTTAAATCCCACCAAAAAGGAACACCCATGAATGACATTATTGCCGACATTACCGCTCTGGAGATTCTCGACTCCCGGGGCTTTCCCACGGTTCAGGTCTCCATCACCCTGGAAAACGGCATGCAGGCCACGGCCTCGGTGCCCTCCGGCGCCAGCACCGGCGAGAACGAGGCCCTGGAGCTGCGCGATGGCGACATGCGGCGTTATGGCGGCAAGGGTGTGCTGAAGGCCATTGCCAATGTGGAGGAGCAGATTGCCCCGGAGATCATCGGTCTGGCCGCCCATAGACAGACCGAGATCGACCATATCATGCTGGAGATGGATGGCACCGACAACAAGAGGAACCTGGGCGCCAATGCCGTCCTCGGGGTCTCCATGGCCGTGGCCAAGGCCGCGGCCCTGGCCCACCACCTCCCCCTCTATCAATATCTGGGAGGGGCAGGGGCCCGCCGCATCCCGGTGCCCTGCATGAATATCATCAACGGCGGCGAGCATGCCGACAACAGTGTCGACTTCCAGGAATTCATGGCCGTGCCCATGGGCGCCACCACCTTCCGCGAAGGGCTGCGCGCCGTGGCCGAGACCTTCCACGTCCTCAAGGGGCTACTCAACAAGCAGGGCCTGTCCACCGGCATCGGCGACGAAGGGGGTTTTGCCCCCAATCTGCCCAGCAATGAGGCCGCTATCGAGATCATCCTGGAGGCCATTGAAAAGGCGGGCTACAAGCCGGGCACCGACATCAGCATCGCCCTGGATTCCGCGGCCAGCTCCTTTTACACAGGCGGCGTCTATGATCTGCATTGGTCCGGCCTGGGCCCGAAAAACACGGCAGAGATGATCGCCATGGCAGAGGAGTGGCTGCAGAAATATCCCATCATCTCCTGGGAGGACCCCTTAGACGAAAACGACTGGCAGGGGTTTAGCGAACTTACCCGGCGGCTGGGGGACAAAATCGAGGTGGTGGGGGATGATATCTTTGTCACCAACACCCGATACATCGCCCAGGGTATTGCGCAGAAATCCGCCAACTCAGCGCTGATCAAACTCAACCAGATCGGCACGGTGACCGAGACCATCGAGGCCTGCCGCATGTGCCGCGATGCGGGCTGGCGCTATTTCATCTCCCACCGTTCCGGGGAGACCACCGACACCTTTCTGGCCGATTTCGCAGTGGCCATGGATGGCGGCCATCTCAAAACCGGCTCAGCCAGCCGCGGCGAGCGCCTTGCCAAATACAATCGTCTGCTGGAGATTGAAAAAGAACTGGGCGACACCGCCCTCTATTACTGGCAGTAAAAAACAGCACCACCAGAAAGGCCCGGGCCACGGCCTCAATGCCGCGGCCCGGCCTTTGAAGACGCCATTACCCCTTTTGCCCCATCAGGCCACCACCACCCGGTTACGCCCCTGCCCTTTGGCGCGATAGAGGGCCTTGTCCGCCTGGCTGATCATACTCTCCTGACTCTTGACCAGCTCCGCATCATAGACGCTCACCCCGAGACGGATGGTTACCCCCGCCGCAACTCCTATTACCACCGAGCCCGACCTCCAGGAACCATGGCTATACAGAGGGTTAGGCATTGCCATCTGCCAAGCGGGCCGGATCGAGCAGCGCCTCCAGCTCCTCTCTTGAGAGGCCGCTCTTCTCCAGGGCCACCTCCAGGATGGGCCGCTTCTCGGCCATGGCCTGCTTGGCGATCTCCGCCGCCGCCATATAGCCTATTTTGGCGTTTAAGGCCGTCACCAGGATGGGATTGCGGCGCACAAAGGCGCCGCACACCTCCTCGTTCACCGTCATACCGGCCACGGCCTTGTCTGCCAGGTCCCGGGCGCTGTTGCTGAGCAACTCCATGGCCTGGATGAGGTTATGGGCCGCCACCGGCAGCATGGTATTGAGCTGGAAAGTGCCGCCCTGGCCGGCCAGGGCAATGACCTGGTCATTGCCCATGATCTGGGCACAGGCCATGAGCACCGCCTCCGGAATCACCGGATTGACCTTGGCCGGCATGATGCTTGAGCCGGGCTGCAGCGCCGGCAGGGCGATCTCCCCAAGGCCTGCGCCCGGGCCGGAGTTCATCCAGCGCAGATCATTGCTGATCTTCATCAGCACCACGGCCGCCGCCCGCAGGTGGCCTGAGGCCTCGACAACCGTATCCAGCAGGCTCAAGCCCTTATAGAAATTGGCAGCCACGGTACACTCCAGGCCGGTCATCTCCTTGATCAGGCGGCCGGCCCGGGCCGGAAAATCAGGGTGGCAATTGACGCCGCTGCCCACGGCCGTACCGCCCAAGGGCAGGCGCTGCAGGCGAGGCAGAACCGAGCTGAAACGCTCCAGACACTCATCCAGCCCGGCGGCCCAGGCCTCAAGCTCGGCCGCCATACGGATGGGCAGGGCGTCCATCAGGTGGGTGCGGCCGGTCTTGATGACATGGCCATACTCCCGGGCCCGGTCGCGGATGATCTTGGCCAGATGGGCCACCGCGGGCATCACCTCCTCCTTGATGCCAAGGGCAGCCGCCACATAAAGGGCGGTGGGGATGACATCATTGCTGCTCTGGCCCATATTGACCTGGTCGTTGGCAGAGAGCGTCACCCCCCGGCGGCCGGCCAGACCGACAATCACCTCATTGATATTCATATGGGTACTGGTGGCGGAGCCGGTCTGAAACACCGACACCGGGAAGTGGGCAAGATGTCTGCCGTCGCGGATTTCCTGGGCAGCCGCCGCAATGGCCCTTCCCTCCTCCCGGCCCAGCAGACCGAGCTCCATGTTGGCCTCGGCGGCCGCCTTTTTTATCACACCCAGGGCCCTGATAAAGGCCGGGGGCATGGCCAGGGAACTGATGCTGAAATTATGCACGGCCCGCTGGGTCTGGGCGCCGAACAGGGCGTCCGCCGGCACCTGCACCTCGCCCATGCTGTCTCGTTCAGTTCGATAATCCTGCATCACCCTTCCTCCCTTTTTAATCCATCTCCCGTCCAGGCAGCCCGCCCTTTGCCTTTTCGCCCTTGCCCAATCTCCGGCCCGGGGAGTATAGGTACACATGCCCTCTCACAGCACTCCCCTTTTTATCCGTATTCTTAGATAAATGAAGGCGCTACGCCAATGAAAATTAAAAAAAATATTCTTGTCACCAGCATCATCTGGCTTCTTTTGATCTCCGCATCCCTCTCCTGGAATTATCACCATGTCCGCCAGGAGCAGAAAGAAATCGCCCTCCAGACCGCCCGCAGCTTTTTCCAGCAGATCGTCATCACCCGCACATGGAATGCCCGTCATGGCGGCCTCTATGCCCCGGTGAGCCAGACAACCCAGCCCAACCCCTATCTCCCCACGCCCAGGCGTGATATCGCCGTGGACGATGATCTTTCCCTCACCATGATAAATCCCTCCTTCATGACCAGGCAGATCTCTGAAATTGCCCGAAAAGAGAAGGGGATTCAGTTTCATATTACCAGCCTCCGGCCCATTCGCCCCGAAAACAGCGCCACCCCTCTGGAAAAGGCCGCCTTGGAGAATTTTGAGAAGAACATTGCTGAGGTTGGTTATTTTATCAAGGAAGAGGGTCAGGCCCGTTTTTTCTATATGGCGCCGCTCTACACGGAAAAATCGTGCCTGCCATGTCACGCCAAACAGGGATATGCAGAGGGGGATATTCGAGGCGGCATCAGCGTTACCCTCCCCTTTATCAGGCCCACCTCTGTCACCTCTCTGATCTTGGGCCACCTGGCCATTGCCCTGGCCGGACTCATGGGCATCGCCTTCGCAGGCCTGCGCCTCAACCGGGCCTATCAAATCATACAAAGACAGGTGGTGTTTGATGCCCTCACCGGCATTCCCAACCGCCGCAGTTTTTCCGAAAGCATCCTGCGGGAATTCAAGCGCAGCCGTCGCACCAAGGCACCACTTTCCCTTATTCTCTGCGACATCGACAACTTCAAGGCCTTTAACGACACCTACGGTCATATAAGCGGCGATCTCTGCCTCCAAAAAGTGGCCCTGGCCATCGACAAGACACTCCAACGCCCCGGCGACTTCTGTGCCCGCTACGGAGGAGAAGAGTTTGTCATTATTCTCGCCGGAACGCCGCTGGCCGGTGCCATGCAGGTTGCCGAAAGAATACGAAAAAACATTGTCGATCTGGCAATTCCCCACGCCGGCTCCCTGCCCCTGCAACTCATCACCATCAGTCTGGGTGTGGCAACCTCGGAAGACACCGCGCTCATCTCCCACGAAGATCTGATCCACCTGGCGGACAAGGCCCTCTACCAAGCCAAGGATAAAGGCAAAAATCAGGTTGAGGCCTTTACGGAAATTGAATAAGCTGGACCCTGACCTCTCCTCTCTCACAGCCTGCCCCTCCCTCTACCCAAAAAATAGCTCATGATGCTTACCTGGTTCACAACCCTCTCCCCCATCTGGCAGGCCCTTATCGCCACCTGTTTCACCTGGCTTTTCACTGCCTTGGGGGCGTCGGTGGTCTTTTTCTTCAAGGAGATTAACCGCAAGGTCCTGGACGCCATGCTGGGCTTTGCCGCCGGGGTGATGATTGCCGCCAGTTTCTGGTCGTTGCTGGCACCGGCCATTGTCATGGTGGAGGAAGCAGGGGGCATCAAATGGCTGCCGCCCCTCATCGGCTTTCTCAGCGGCGGCATCTTTCTCTGGGCCGTGGACAAGATTCTCCCCCATCTCCATCCCGGCTTTCCGGCCCATGAGGCCGAGGGCGTCAAGACCAGCTGGCAGCGCAGTGTGCTTTTGGTCCTGGCCATCACCCTCCACAACATCCCGGAGGGGCTGGCCATAGGGGTGGCCTTTGGCGCCGTGGCCTCGGACCTCTCCTCCACGGCCACCCTGGGCGGCGCCATCGCCCTGGCCCTGGGCATCGGTATTCAGAATTTCCCGGAAGGGGCGGCGGTCTCCGTTCCCCTGCGCCGGGAAGGGATGTCCAGGAGAAAGAGTTTCATGTACGGCCAGTTTTCCGGGCTGGTGGAACCCATAGCCGGTGTGCTGGGCGTGGTGGCGGTCCTTCTCATGCAGCCCCTGCTGCCCTATGCCCTCTCCTTTGCGGCCGGCGCCATGATCTATGTGGTGGCCGAGGAGCTCATCCCCGAATCCCAGGCCGAAAAGCACTCCGACGTGGCCACCATCGGCCTCATGGTGGGTTTTGCGGTGATGATGACCCTAGACGTGGCCCTGGGCTAACCCCCCTTTCTTTTCTTCCCCACCTAAAACAGAGCCCAGATTTTACGTGGTATTTGTTGCCGATGGTGCAGGGACTAGTGCAGTGTATCACTTAAAGTTTCGTATATTTATGCAACTATGCCTTTAACCACAAAGGCATTCTTTTTAATACCCCCTTGAGGGGTACAAAAACACGAAGAGCTTCTTGTTTTTATGTTTTTCTTTGTGCCTTCGTGTCTTTGTGGTTCGTATGCAATAACGAAATTCTACACGTACATTTACGTTTTACGGAGTACTAGAGCATCCGGCAAAAGGAGGCGAACATCCGGCTGAATTGGCGGGCAAGCCGTGACTGCTGGCAGGCGAGCCCGGCCAGGAGCTGCTTCTTGGCCGGGGGGGCGGGGGAGAGGGAGCTGAGCCACTTTTGGTCCTGGTCATACCAGGCGGCAACATCCTCCAGGTGGGAGGCATGGTTGTCAAACTGCAGGCCGACCAGGTGCGGCCGTCCTTTCATGCTGAAGGCCTCCACCTGGCACTCCCGGGAGGTGGCCAGGATGTGAAAATGAGGGGGGAGCGGCGGGATAACGGCCTGTTCGTGCCATTTGAAGGTGGGAAAGGGGGAGTTGATCCCCTCAAACAGAGGGTGGCGGCGACCATGAGCGGTGAGAAAGGCCTGAGAAAACCCCACCGAGGAACAGAAGTTGGGACCCACCTGGGCCCCCAGGGCGTCGGCCAGAAGCTGGTGCCCCAGGCAGATGCCCAGACAGGGTTTGTTGGCTGCCAGGATTTCCTGGAGGCTTTGTTTTTCAAGGGCCAGAAAGGGATAGCGTTCTTCCTCATGGAGATGGGGGCTGCCGCCCAGAAGCACAAAGCCGTTATAGGCCTCTGGGTCCGGGAAAAGACCCTCCCAGGCCTTGATGATACAAAGATGTATCTTGTTTTGGCGGGCGGCTTGGAGCAAAAAACGGCCCGGCCCTTCCCCGGGGCTGTGTTGGAAAAGTGCCAGTTTCTTCATCATGATATGCGCCTTGGAAAAAATTCTGTTTAGCCAGGGAAATGCCATAAGCGTGCCAAGGGCGGACAGCATCTTGATAAACACGGTAGCAATTCGACATATAGAGATTTATTCCGAGACGGTGGGCCGCCAGCCCTACGGCAAAATGTGACATAAATGCAAGAAGATGAGCTTTTATGTTCGCAGATTCATCATGCGCCTGACGGCGGGCAGGATCCAAAAGCTGGAGAAGGGCGTGGTTTGACAGGTGGCGGCAGGCGACGAGCCGGGAGATCTCTCCCCGAAACTCTTGGATACCGGCCATCTGCTCTCTTTTCCATAACGGCCCTCCTCTCTTTGGATGATGCCTGCTGACAATTTCACGTCCCTCCTTTTCCGCCTCCCTCAGTCATGGTCCCCACTCCTCTTCCCCTGCGCCACGAATCTACAAATTTGTAACCATCCTGACAGCCATCTGCACGTAAATGTCAGCTGGCCATGGCCTGCGGCGGCCTTGATCCAACACCCAACCGGTCCAAAACCTTTTGGGGGCAAAGGATGGCCCTCTTTTTCCTTGCCGAACCACCCCATGGCATATCTCTGGCAAGTATATTCTTAGCTGCTCAGGCCGATCCCTCTCAATGGGAGCACTTATCCTGTCAGCCCCCAGGCCAGAGCCCTAGCCCCTCCACTGCCGGGGCCCGCACCAGGCAGGGTCCGGGGCACCCTTTTTTATGGGCGCGCCCTATAATTGTAGGCGCCCTCCGCATCCTTCATCACAGCAGGCGAATATGGCCAGACTCATCGACACAACCTTGCGGGAAGGGGAACAGACCCCGGGCCTCCACTTTTCCCTGGCGGCCAAGAAGCGCATCTACGCTGGCCTGGCAAGAACCGGCGTCGACGAGATTGAGATAGGGGTGGCCAGCCTGGCTAATGCCGACCTGCCGGCACTGGCCAACTATGCCGGCAGCCATTTCCGGCACCAGCCCTTCTCGATCTGGTGCCGGTGCAAAGAGGAGGAGATACGCCTGGCCGCCAGGCTGCAGCCCTCCGTGCTCAACCTGTCCATTCCTGCCTCTGACCTGCATCTCGCCAAAAAATTCGGCAGGGAACGGCCTTGGGCCCTCAGCACTGCCCGAGCCGCCATAGGCCAGGCCCTGGCCCTGGGCATCGGCAAGGTGGCCCTGGGCCTGGAGGATGCCAGCCGGGCCGATCATGGATTTCTCCGCGCCTTAGGGGCCGTTGCCGAGGAGGCGGGTGCCTTTCGCCTCCGGCTGGCCGACACGGTTGGTCTGGCCGATCCGGCCCTGATCACGACCCTGGTGGAGTTGATGAGGCCAACGCCTCTGGAGGTGGCAGTACATTGCCATAACGATTTCGGCATGGCCACGGCCAACACCATTCAGGCCTTTGGCGCCGGCGCCCAGTGGGGGGATGTGACCCTTCTCGGGCTGGGAGAGCGGGCCGGCAATAGCCGCATCGAGGAGGTCATGGCCTATCTTATTCTTCAAAAAGGGGAAAAAAACTACAACCTGGCAAACTTATTGAACCTCTGCCGCCAGCTGGCGGCAGAAACAGGGCGGCAGATCCCCAGCCACCAGCCCCTGCTGGGCTCAGCCATTTTCAGCTGCCAGTCCGGCATCCATCAGCACGCCCTCCTGGCCGATCCGACCACCTACGAGCCCTATGCCCCGGAACTGGTGGGCACCAAGAGAACATTGCTGATGGCAGCCGGCAGCGGCCGCCATGGCCTGGCCGCCGCCCTCCACCGCCTGCAGCTGCCCAGGCCAAACGACGGTGATCTGCACCATCTCTGGCAGCGCATGCGCCAAAAGGCCGCCCTCCTGCGCCGCCCCCTCCATGACCGGGAGATCTACCAGCTGGCCCTGGAGGGGGCGACTATCAGCAATGATCCTGGCAGCAACGGGCCCCTTTCTGATCCTGCCTGAGCCACCGGCCTGGCCGGCATGATCTCGTTCTTGCCACCCAAAAAAGCGTTCCTCGTCAAAGGCCGGCCCAGGGAAGGCAAGAAGATGGGGTCACCTGACATTGCTCTCATCAATATGCCCGGCCATCAGATCGCGGTTGGCCAGAAAAGAAAAGGACGGTAGGTGGACAATCCGGCTTTTTTTAGTACAACCTGCGAAAAGCAGAGGCCTTGATCACCGCCACCACCTCGCTGCCCTTCTTGAGATCTAGCTCCCGTACCGATTCCGGCACGATCTGCGAGACAAGATGGCTGCCCTTGACGAGGAGATCAACGCCCATCCTGTTACCCTCCCCGAAGAGATCGCTGACCCGGCAGGGCAGGAGATTGCGGGCACTGGTGGCCTCAGGATGGCGCTTGAAGAGCGTGACATCCTTGGCACCCAGCTCAAAGAGATTATCACCCTTGCCGCCCGGTTCAACCAGGATCAACTCTGCGGCGCCCCACCGGTAGGACCAGAGGTCGCCATGGGGCCGGGGGGAGGAAAGATGGAGCAGATTGGCATAGCCGCGGCCGCCCGCCACCAGATCCCTTCGGGCCAGTTCCTCGGCGGTCAGGCGCTGCTCCAGCCGGCCCTGGCCAAAGAGCAACACCTCATCGGTCATCAGTCTGATCTCCTCCAGGGAGTGGCTGATAAAGAGAAAGGGGATGTCAAACTGCGCAAGGACCTTGGTCAGATAGGGGATGATCTGAAATTTCAGCTCCTGGTCCAGGCCGGTGAGGGGTTCATCCATCAGGATGAGGCGGGGACAGGAGAGCACGGTCCTCCCCAGGGCCAGGCGCTGGCGCTCGCCGCCGGAAAGCCTGTCCACCCCGCGCTCAAGGAGATGCTCCAGATTGAGGGCGGCAATGATTGCTTCCGGGCTGATTTGTCTTTCGGCGCGGGGAGTGCGCTGCCAGCCATACAACAGATTGCGGCGGACATTCATGTGGGGGAAAAGATGGGCATGCTGAAAGACCACGCCCACCCGGCGCTGCTGGGGCGGCAGATTGATCTTTTTTTTGCTGTCAAAGAGGCATACCCCGTCAAGGGTGATCCTGCCCCGGTCCGGCGTCAGAAGGCCGGCCAGGATATGCATGAGGGTGGATTTACCGCTGCCGGACGGGCCGAATATGCCCCATTTTTTCCCAGCCAGGTCGAAGGCGGCCTGGAAAGAAAAATTGCCTATTTTTTTGGCGACATCCACTTCAAGCAACATTTCTCTACCTTTTCCGGAAGGAGCGAACCGAGGCCTCACTGATCAAAAGAACAATCAGGGAGAGGCCGATGGAGACCAGACAGAGGGAGAGGGCCATCCGGTCACCCCCCGGCGTGTTGGTATATTCATAGATGGCCAGGGGAATGGTCTGGGTGACGCCGGGAATATTCCCGGCCAGGATGATGGTGGCCCCGAATTCACCCAAACTTCGGGCAAACATCAGGGTCATGCCGGCGACAATGGCCCGGCCGGAGAGGGGCAGAATAATGGTATAGATGCTGTCCCACCACCTGGCTCCCAGGGTCCGGGCCGCCTGGAGATAGTGCTCGTCAATGCCCTCCATGCCGATCCTGATGGCCCGGACCAGAAGCGGAAAGCCCACCACGCTTGAGGCAATAACCGCCCCTTTGAGGGTGAAAATGATGCGCAGATCCCAGAAGCTGAGCAACCGGCCCAGGGCCCCGAATTGGCCAAAGAGCAGGAGCAGCAGATAGCCGACCACCACCGGCGGCAGGACCAGGGGCAGGTTCACCAGCCCCTCCAGCAGGGCCCGGCCCGGAAACCTGGTGAAGGCCAGGACATAGGCCACCCCTAAACCCGCCGGCAGGGAAAGCAGCGTGCTGGCCGTGGCCACCTTCAGCGACAGGACAATGGCCTCTATATCCTGGGGGGCAAGGGTTAGCATCATCCTTGCTACGCCTCAGGCACCGGGCGTGCTGCCGGCTCAAAGCCGTAAGCCGCCAGGATCTCGGCGGCCACCGGGCCCTGGAGAAAGGTGAAAAAGGCCTGAGCCGCCCTATTGCGGGCGCCGCTTTGAGTAAGGCCCAGGGGGTAGGCGATGCGATCATGGAGCTCGGCCGGCACCGTCAAGAGCACGGCGGCCTGCCGGGCCAGCATGGCATCTGTCCGGTAGACAAAGGCTCCATCCACCTCGCCTCGCTCAGCGTAGATCAAGGCCTGGCGGACATCCTTGGCCATCACCAGCTTATGGTCCCGGGCCAGCTGCTCATAGACGCCGACTGCCCGCAAGGCCTGGGCGGCATATTGACCGGCCGGCACACTTTTGGGGCTGCCGATGGCCAGGAGGGAGAGGGACACGATATCCTTAAGGCTGTTGAGCGGCTTTGCTCCTCTACCCACAAAGACAAGGGAATTGTAGGCAAAAACCTGGACCGTTTGCGGCACAATGCCTTTTTTCTCTATGAGATACGCCATCCACCGCTGATTTGCCGAGATATAGAGATCAGCAGGGGCGCCCTGGGCGATCTGTTTGGCCAGGGCGCCTGAGGAGGCAAAATTGGGAAGAACTGCTGTCCCGGGGTTTTCTTTACCGAAGGCACTGATTAATTCTTTGCTGACCTCTGTCATACTGGCGGCCACCGACAGCCGCACCTCCCCTGCCGTGGCGCTTGGGGCCAGCAGGAGGAACAGGAGTAGCACGGAAAGGAGGAGCCCCGCCGCTCTCCTGGCAAAATGGCTCATTTTTTTCGGCGCTGCGCGGCCTGCCATATCTTTGTCTCCTGTTCGAGAAAGTGATTAAAACGGTGATACATCTCCCAGAAATAGGCGAGGAGCTCTTCGCCGCTCAGGGTCAACCGGGCGCCGCCACCGCCCACCCCGCCCCGGATCGTTTCCACCACCGGGGCATCGGCCTGGGCCTGCATGGATCTGATCAGGTCCCAGGCATGCTTGTAGGACATCTCCATGGACCTGGCCGCCTTGCTGATCGACCCATATTCCCTGATGCGCTCCAGGAGGATGGCCCGGCCATAGCCGATAAAGGTGCCATCCCGGCCTGCCAGCCAGATCCTGCCCTGCCAGCCAGGCGGCGCCTCTCCCTTTTTTTTCTTATGTGCATGTGTTGTCATACCGTTATGTATAGCAAAACATATCGAATATGCAAATAATATCTCTCTAGCCGGGAGAGCCGCCGCCATGGGCCAAGGCGAAATCAGGGCGCTCCAGGTTGAATTTCCTGATCCGGTAGCCGACCTGGCGCTGGGTCAGGCCGAGCTCGCGGGCGGCCCTGGCCTGCACCCAGCCGTTGCGGCGCAGGGCCGCCTCAATCTCCTGACGCTCCATATCGCGCAACGAACCGCTCGACTGCGGCCGGGCAGCAAGGGGGGCGGTATCAGCTGCTGCAATGGGGGGAGCCGATACCATCCGGCTTGGGCCGGGCAGCCGGCCCATATGCTCATGGAGATCTGCGGGCCGGATCACCAGCGCATCGGCCAGGATCACCAGGCGCTCGATGAGGTTCTGCAGCTCCCGGACATTCCCGGGCCAGGAATAATTGATCAGAAAACCAAGGGCGTCATGGGCCAGGTGCACCTCCTTGTCATTGCGCTTATTGCTTGAGCGCAGAAAATGGTCAAGGAGCAGGGGGATATCATCCCGCCTCTCGCGCAGCGGCGGCAGCTTGAGAGGCACGACATTGAGGCGATAAAAAAGGTCACTCCGGAACAGGCCGCGATCCACTGCATTCTGGAGATCGACATTGGTGGCGGCTATGACCCGCACATCCACGGTGAGGGTCCGGGTGCCGCCTATCCTCTCAAACTGGCTCTCCTGCAGGACGCGCAGCAGTTTGGCCTGGAGCAGCAGGGGCATTTCGCCGATCTCATCCAGAAAAATGGTGCCGCCATGGGCCAATTCAAAGCGGCCGGGCTTGGCGTTGCTGGCCCCGGTAAAGGCGCCCTTTTCATGGCCCAGCAGCTCGCTTTCCAGCAGATTTTCCGGCAGGGCCGCGCAGTTGACCTTAATGAAGGGCCCCTCTTTGCGCGGACTGGCCTCGTGAATGGCGCGGGCCACCAACTCTTTACCGGTGCCCGACTCCCCCAGGAGCAGGGCGGTGGCCCGGCTGGGCGCCACCTTTTCAATGGTCCAGAACATCTCCTGCATGGCGTGGGACTGGCCGATAATGTAGTGGCGACTAAAACGACTGTGCAGCTCAGCCTTCAGCGACTTATTCTCCTCCACCAACCGCTCCTCCTTGCGGGCAATGGCCCGATGGAGGACGAGGAACTGGCTGACCAAGGTGGCCAAGACATTGAGAAAGCTGACATCCTCCTCAAAGGAGACCTCCGGCCCGAACAGGCAATCAACAGTGAGCACCCCGGCCGGCTTGCCTTCCACAAAAAGGGGTACACCGATAAAGGAGAGGCGCTCCTTGCTGATGCCGCTCCGGGCCCCGGTGCGGTTGAGAAAAAGGGGCTCGCTGTTGATATGCGGCACCACGCAGGGTGAACCGGTCTGAAAAATCTGGCCGCAGATACCCTCGGACAGGCCATAAATGCCGCGCTGCTCCTCCTTGACACTGAGACCGTAGGAGGCCTTGATGGCCAAGCGCTGGCAGCTGGAGTCGACAAGGACCAACGACGCCCTCTCCATGCGGAGTATATCGTGGAGGACCTGCAGCACCCGGGTCAGGGTGGTATCGAGATGAACCGCCTCACCAATGAGCTTGCACACCTCGGACAGGGCTCGAATCTTCAGGGTTTCCAGGTTGGCGGGCCCAGTCAGCGCCCCTGCCACCAGGGCTTTATCTCTACTTTCCATGTCAAACCTCTCTGTTGTCGACCGGGCAGGAAATCCTGCGGCCCCTCTTCTGGCCATGGTTGTCGACATTACG
>JAVLBA010000065.1:0-13046 GCA_031581485.1 Desulfurivibrionaceae bacterium
GATATACTGCACTAGCCCGGCCAAGTAAGCGGCCAGATTTCTTCAAGGCCCATGCCTGTTACCGCCGCCTGCAGCAGAGGAATTAGCCCCTCGGCTGTTGCGTCTTTTTCTCTTCTTTCCAGGAGACCATCCCGTGCTCAAAAAAGAACTTCTTGATATCCTTGCCTGTCCCCAATGTAAAGGGCCGGTCTCTCTCACTCCCCAGGGTGACGGCCTCATCTGCCCGGCCTGCAAACTCGTCTATGCCATCAAGGATGATATCCCTGTTATGCTCATTGACGAGGCCAGACCCCTTGAGGAGGAGCAGGATTAAGGCAGAACAGTGTCTGCTTTCCTGCACTTCGTATTTTCCCATTCTCATTCTGACTCCTTGCAACCCATGCCCTTTGCAGAGCTTAAAAAACGGAGCTTCGTCTCTGTGCCTTTTTACCGTCTCAAGCAGGATCTGGCCGCCCTTGTTGCCCAGGGGATCCAGCCGGAAATCGGTCTGGAAGGCACGCTCTTATATGATGAAAGGGAAGAGGATTTCGCCCTGGTTGCCCAGACCCTGCACCGGGCCGGTCTCCGCTGCACCCTGCACGCCCCTTTTTTTGAACTTTACGCCGGCAGCCTTGATCCCTATATCCGGCGGCTGAGCCGCTATAAGCTGCAGAAGGCCTTTGACCTCATCGATATTTTCAGGCCCGCCTCTGTGGTCTGTCACCTTGGTTTTGAGGCCAACAAGCATGGCTATAAGGAGGTGGAGTGGTTTAAATACTCCCTGGAGGCCTGGCAGCAGTTACTGGAATTTTCCAGCAGCCGCCGCACCCCCTTGATGCTGGAAAACACCTACGAACAGGGCCCCTACCAGCTCAAACGTATCCTGGCCGCTCTCGACTCTCCCCATGCCCGCTTTTGCCTGGATGTCGGCCATGTCATGGCCTTTGCCAAGAGCCGCTGGCAGGATTGGTTGCCGGAGATGTCGGCCTGGCTGGGGCAGGTGCACCTCCATGATAATGACGGTGAGCATGATCTCCATCTTGGCCTTGGGGAAGGGATCTTTGATTTCCAGGAATTTTTCGCCTACCTGGAAAGGGAAAAACTTAAACCCCTGGTGACCCTGGAGCCCCACCATGCCGGCGGCATGGAGAGAGGCTTTTGTTTCATGGACAAGGTCGGTTTTCTGCCCCGGCCCCTGCCGGCGGGGCAATCTCCAGGGTGATGGCCGGAAAATTTCAGTTTTTCGCACTGGCGCAGCGCCAAAAAAAAAGTATGTCGTCATCTTTGCTTTTGTTAAGATGTTGTCCTTTCTCCCCCTTTCACAACCCATTCTGAAACGATAAAAATAATGCAAGAACAGCACGTTGCCCCGGCCAATTTCGTCCATCTCCACGTCCATACCCAGTACAGTCTCCTTGACGGGGCCATCCGGCTGCCGGATCTCTTTGACAAGTGTAAGGCCTATGGCATGGAGGCGGTGACCATCACCGATCACGGCGCCATGTACGGGGCCCTGGAGTTCTATGTCCAGGCCAAGGCCAAGGGCTTGAAGCCCATTGTCGGCTGTGAGTTTTATATCGCCCCTGATTCCCGGTTTGAGAAAAAGGCCAAGAGCGCCGGCCGGGCTGCTTTTCATATCGTCCTGCTGGCCATGAATCATGCCGGCTACAAGAATCTCCTCAAATTGGCCTCCCTGGCCCAGCTTGAGGGCTTTCACTACAAGCCCCGCATCGACAAGGAGATCCTGGCCCTCCACAGCGAAGGCCTCATTGCCCTCACCGCCTGTCTGCATGGCGAGATTCCCCACTGCATTGCCAAGGAAAAGAATATGGCCATGGCCCGGCAGAAGGCCCTGGAGCTGAAGGACATTTTCGGGGACCGCCTCTATTTCGAGATGCAGGAAAACAATATCCCCGAGCAGACCGTGGTCAACCAGGGCCTCATGCAGCTGGCCCGGGAGCTTGATATCCCCCTGGTGGCCACCAACGACTGCCACTACCTGCGCCAGGAGGACGCGCCGATCCACGACGTCCTCCTGTGCATCCAGACCGGCAAGACCCTTCAGGACGCCAACCGTTTCCGTTTTTCCACGGATGAGCTTTATTTCAAGACCCCGGAAGAGATGCGCCACGCCTTTGCCTATTGCCCGGAGGCCCTGGAAAACACGGTGAAGATTGCGGAAAGATGCAACCTGGAGATTGAATTCGGCAATAATTATTTCCCCAATTTTACGGTGCCGGAAGGGGAGAGCCTCGATTCTCTCTTTGAGGATCTGAGCCGCCAGGGCTTTAAGAAGCGGTTTGCCGCCATCCAGGCCAGGGAGGAGATCTCTCCGGAGCTTGAGGAGACCTATCGCAGCCGTCTGGACATGGAACTGGGCATCATCAAGACCATGGGCTTTCCCGGCTATTTCCTCATTGTGGCCGACTTCATCAACTGGGCCAAGGACCAGGATATCCCGGTGGGCCCGGGCCGCGGCTCCGGGGCCGGCTCCCTGGTGGCCTTTGCCATGGGCATCACCGACATCGACCCCATCAAGTACGGCCTCATCTTTGAGCGCTTTCTCAATGTGGAGCGCCAGTCCATGCCCGATTTTGATGTGGATTTCTGTCAGGAACGGCGGGGCGAGGTGATCAGATACGTCCATGACAAGTATGGCGGTGATGCCCATGTCTGCCAGATCATCACCTATGGATCCATGAAGGCCAAGGGCGTCATCCGCGATGTGGGCCGGGCCCTGGGCATGACCTTCTCCGATGTGGACCGGGTGGCCAAGCTCATCCCTGACGAGTTGAAGATGACCCTGAAAAAGGCCCTGCTGGACGAGCCGCGCCTGAAGGATCTCTTTACCCATGACAACCAGGTCAAGCAGCTCCTTGAGGTGGGCATGACCCTGGAGGGTCTGCAGCGCCACACCTCCATCCACGCCGCCGGGGTGGTGATCTCGCCGGAGCCCATGGTGGAGTACCTGCCGGTGTGCAAAGGCCCCAAGGGCGAGGTGCTCACCCAGTACGACATGAAGTACACCGAGAAGACCGGCTTGATAAAATTCGACTTCCTCGGTCTCAAGACCCTCACCGTTATCGACCGGGCCCTGAAGATCATCAAAAAAGGCCGGGATATTGATCTGGATATCTCCCAGATCCCCATGGATGACCAGAAGACCTATGATCTGCTGGTGCGGGGTGATGCCCTGGGCGTCTTCCAGCTGGAAAGCTCAGGCATGCGCCAGCTCTTGATGAAGATGAAGCCCGAGCAGTTTTCCGACCTCATCGCCCTGGTGGCCCTCTACCGGCCCGGCCCCCTGGAGAGCGGCATGGTGGATGACTTCGTCAACACCAAGCATGGCCGCATGGTGGCCTCCTACCCCCTGCCGCAGCTGGAGCCCATCCTCAAGGAGACCTACGGGGTCATCGTCTATCAGGAGCAGGTGATGAAGATCGCCAATGTCCTGGCCGATTATTCCCTGGGCGATGCCGATAATCTGCGGCGGGCCATGGGCAAGAAGATTGCCGATGTCATGGAGGCGGAGCGCGTCAAGTTCATGGCCGGCGCCAAGAAGCTGGAGGTTGATCTCAAGAAAGCGGAATATGTCTTTGATCTCATGGCCAAATTTGCCGGCTATGGCTTCAACAAGTCCCATTCCGCGGCCTATGCCTATATCTCCTACCAGACCGCCTACCTGAAGGCCCATTTCCCGGCCGAGTTCATGGCGGCGCTGCTCTCCTGCGATGTCAATAATACCGATAAGGTGGTGCGCTACATCCAGGAGAGCCAGGATCATGGTATTGCGGTGCTGCCCTCGGACATCAATGAGAGTGACCATGATTTCACCGTCATCAAGGGGGATATCCGTTTTGGCCTGGCCGCAGTGAAAAATGTCGGCGGGGCTGCCCTGGACTCCATCATCGAGGTGCGCAAAAGCGGCGGCTTTTATAAATCCCTGGGAGATTTCTGCACCCGGGTGGATTCGCGCAAGGTCAATAAGAGGGTGATCGAGAGCCTGGTCAAGGCCGGCGCCTTTGACACCCTGGGCGGCAGAAGGGCGCAGATATATGCCATCCTGGATCAGGCCATGGAACAGGCCCAGGCTGCCCAGCGCGACCGGGAGAGCGGTCAGATCTCCCTTTTTTCCGCCATGGCCGGCGGCACCACCCAGCAGGCTACGGATATCCCCCTGCCCGATATTCCGGAGTGGGATGATCGCCAGCGCCTGGCCTTTGAGAAGGAGACCGTGGGCTTTTACATCACCGGCCATCCCCTGGACAATGTCAAGGAGGAGATGGCCAATGCCACGGAGTGCGCCATTATCGATCTTGCCGCCAAGAGCGACGGTTCGGCCGCCAGGGTGGGGGGGCTGATCAAGACCCTGAAGAACCATAAGAGCAAAAAGGGCGATGCCATGGCCTTTCTCACCCTGGAAGATGTCACCGGCGAGGTGGAGGTGGTGGTCTTTCCCTCGGCCTACGGCCACTGCTCCCATCTCTTGAGCTCAGATGAGCCCCTGGTCATCCAGGGCCAGGTACAGAAGGAGGAGGAGGGAGGCGCCAAGATCTTGGCGGATGAAGTGTTCAGTCTGGCGGACGCCCTGGAGCGCTACACCACCGGTGCCCGTATTTTCCTGCATGCCGAGAAGATCAGCCGCCAGAAGATTGAAGAGCTCAAGACCGTGATCCATAAACATCATGGCCCCTGCCCGGTCTCGCTCACCCTCCATTTCCCGGATCGCGGCGAGGCGGATATCGAGATCCAGAAGGATCTCACCATCATGCCCAGCGCCGGCTTCAGCAGGGGGGTGGCGGCCATTCTCGGGCCGGTCGGCCTCACCTATCAGAAAAAACAGGCGGAACTGGTGCCGCGGAAAAATAATAAGAGCTGGCAGAAGAAGGCATCCTAGCGCCTGACGGGGAGTCCTGGGTATGTCAGTGGTGATCTGGAAAAGGGACGGTTTCTGGCAGAGAAGGGCAGGGGATCAGCGCTCTCCGAAGATGGCTGTGCCCACCCGGATCAGGGTGGCGCCTTCGGCAATGGCCACCTCGAAATCGCCGGACATGCCCATGGAGAGCTGCAGGGGACAGTGGACGGCGATGAGCCCCTTTTTTTGCAACTCCGCACCCAGTCGGCGCAGCTCGGCGAAATAGGGGCGCACCTCTTCTGGGTCCGCCCGGTAAGGGGGCATGGTCATCAGGCCCTGGATCTCCAGGTGGCAGAAGTCCTGCATCTGCCTGATTAAGGCCTCGGCATCTTCCGGCAGCACGCCCCCTTTCTGCCCTTCCCGGCCCACATTGATCTGGATGAGAATGGCCACTCTCCGGCCGGCGGCCCTGGCATGTTTTTCCAGTTCCCTGGCCAGCTTCAGGCGGTCCACCGTATGGATCATGTGGCAGAGGGTGGCGGCATCTTTGGCCTTGTTTGACTGCAGGGTGCCGATGAAATGAAAGCGGGCCTGGTGGCCCAGGGCCTCTATTTTTTCCAGGGCCTCCTGAAGATAATTTTCCCCGAAATCAAGCTGGCCGGCGGCAATGGCCTCGGCAATCATTGCCAGGGGCTTGCGCTTGGAGACGGCAATGAGGGTTATTTCATCGGCCTGGCGCCCGGCCCGGGCCGCCGCCTTTTTGATGCGCTCCTGAATGGCAGCGAGGTTTTCTTTGATCATGGGGTATGCCGGTTTAGAGATTGATCTTGAAGAGGTCGGCAATGTTCCTGCTGGTCTGGCGGGCAACCTCAGCCAGGGATATCCCCTTGAGCTGGGCTATTTTCTCCGCCGTGTAGAGGGCATAGGCCGGCTCGTTTCTTTTGCCGCGCCACGGCTCAGGGGCCAGAAAGGGCCCGTCGGTTTCCACCACCATCCTCTCCAGGGGGATAAAGGCGGCGGCCTCCTGGAGCTCGCTCGCCTTTTTAAAAGTGACCACCCCGGGAATGGAGAGATAACAGCCCAGATCAAGAAATCTGCGCGCCACCTCCTTGTCGCCGGAAAAACAGTGGATAAGGGCGCCGGCCGGGAAGGGGCCGCTGTCTTGCAAGATCTCCAGAATCGCCTCATGGGCATCCCGGTCATGGATGATAACCGGCAGCGCCACTTTTTTGGCCACTTCAAGCTGCCGGCTGAAGGCGGCGATCTGCACAGCCAGGGGCGCATAATCCTTGCACAGGTCAAGGCCGATTTCGCCGTAGCCGATCACCTTGGGCTGCGCTGTCAGTTCGGCCAGGGCGGCATAGGTCTCGGCATCTGCCGAGCCGGCATGGTGGGGATGGATGCCGACGCTGGCGTAGACGTGGTCATGGCGGGCTGCCAGCGCTGCTGCGGCCCGGGAGCTCTCCAGGTCGATGCCGATGGTGAAAATGGTCTTCACCCCGGCCCGCGCCGCCCTGGCCAGCACCTCCGGGTACTCCTCGCCATAGGCGGCCATGTCCAGATGGCAATGGCTGTCCACCAGCTGTACTCCCGGGTTCAACTCCGGCAGGGGTCTTCTTTCTTTCTTTTTTGACACGGTTTCTCGGCGCCTTGAGGTGGAGGGCATGGGGACCCTTTGGGACTGTCATCTGTCTGCCTGCGGCCAGGGCTTGCTGTCCCTTTATCATTTTAAAAAAAGAAGGGGCAGGGCCTGGTCACCGCCAGGTAAATTAATTGACAAACCACGGTGAGGCAACTAGTTTGTGTATGCCCACCAGGTCAGTAAAAAAGAGCCGCAGGTCGGTCCAAAAAAGAATCGGACATTGGCCCCCCTTTTTGAGGAAGATTACCATGGCAAATAAAATAATAAAGGCGATTCATGAAAGGCGGAGCCGCCGGGAGTTCACGGACAAAGCCATTGCCGACGATGATCTGCAGGAGATCATCAGGGCCGGTATATGGGCGCCGTCAGGTCTCAACAATCAGCCGTGGCGGTTCGTGATTATTACCGATGCCAAAACCAGAGAAGAACTGAGCGCCACCACCCATTACAGCCATATTGTCCTGGGTGCCCAGGCCCTGATCGCGGTTTTTCTCGATTCCGAGGCGGTCTATGATCCTGTCAAGGATCAGCAGTCTGCCGGCGCCTGCATCCAGAACATGCTGCTTGCCGCGGAAGCCCTTTCTTTGGGCGGGGTCTGGCTGGGACAGATCCTCAAAAAGAAGGAGCAGGTCTGCCAGATTCTTGATATGGGCGACCGATATGAGCTGGCGGCAGTGTTGGCCCTGGGCCATCCGGCCCATTATAATCAGAAATCAAACCGCAAAGATCTCAACCATTTTATCTTAAAAACCCTTTAGGAGGCCCTTTGATGAAACATCTACACGCTACCGGTCTGACTTTTTTTCTCGCCCTGTTTTTGTCTCTGGGGGTAAGTGGTTGTGTTTTCGGCCTGGGATCATCCTCTGATGAGGGGGCCCTTGCCGCCCAGCCCCTCTCTCCTGAAGAGACCAGCCAGCCCTTTTACCATTATTCATACCGCCAGATTCTTCTGCCCTATGGTCTGGAGCTGGATAAAAAGGAAAGCTTTTTTGTCGATACCGATTCCTTCATAGGCGGACATCTACGCTATTCCGGTAAATTGGAGATCGAGTCCCTGGCCGAGTTCTTTATCAATACCATGCCGAAAAACAAGTGGAAAAAGGTGTACAGCAGTGTCAGCGGCAGAATGCTGCAGGCCTATGCCAGGGAAGGGCGGACCTGTATCATCAAGATAACGGAAAGCAATTTCAAAACCTATGTTGATATTTTTGTTTCCGATGTGGTGGGCAACACCAAGAGTGATTTCTCCAACTAAAGGGTTATGATGGCGGCGCATTCCCTCTCGGGCAAAAAGATACTTCTGGGGGTCTGTGGCTCCATTGCGGCCTACAAGGCCTGTGATCTCACCCGCCATCTGCGCAAGCTGGGCGCCGAGGTGACCGTGGTTCTCACCGGTGGCGGGGCCCGTTTTGTCTCCCCCCTTACCTTTGCCGCCCTGTCAGGCGTCAGGGTGTATGATTCCATGTTCGAGGCGCAGGATGCCCACACCATCCCCCATATCAATCTCGGCCGCGATCATGATCTGATTCTGGTGGCCCCGGCAACCGCCCGGACCATTGCCCGTTTTGCCGGCGGTCTGGCTGATGATCTCCTCAGCACCCTGGTCCTGGCGGCCGCTTGTCCGGTTCTGGTCTGTCCGGCCATGAACAGCAAGATGTTCACCCATCCGGCCACACAGGCCAATCTGGAGAAGATCAGCGCCTTCGGCTACCAGGTGGTGCCCCCTGATTCCGGACCCATGGCCTGTAAGGAGGAGGGGCCGGGACGCCTGCCTGAGCTGGCTGTCATGGTAAGCGCCGTGGAGAAGGTCTTTACCCCCCAGGATCTGGCCGGTAAACGCCTGCTGATCACGGCCGGTCCCACCGAAGAGCCCCTTGATCCGGTGCGTTATCTGAGCAACCGCTCCTCCGGCAAAATGGGGTACGCCCTGGCCCGGGCGGCTCTGCTCCGGGGCGGCCAGGTGGTTCTGGTGAGCGGCCCCTGTGGTCTGGAGCCGCCCCCCGGCCTGGAGCTGGTGCCGGTCCGTACTGCCCAGGAGATGTATGAGGCGGTGCTGGACCGTTTTGCGGAGGTGGATATTGTGGTTAAATGCGCTGCGGTTTCCGATTTCAGACCAGCCCGCTGTGCCCCGGTTAAACTCAAAAAGAAGGGAGCAGACCTGCTCCTGGAACTGGCCGTCAATGAGGATATCCTCCACACCCTGGGCAACAGGAAGCAGGGCCAGATCCTGGTGGGATTTGCCGCGGAAAGCCAGGGGCATCTGGCCGCGGGCAAAGAGAAACTGGCGGCCAAGAATCTCGATATGATTGTGATTAATGACATACAGGGTGAGTCCACCGGTTTTCAGGCAGACACCAATCAGGTCACCATCCTCACCCGGGAGGGGGCGGTGCAGGAACTGCCCCTGCTCAGCAAGGAAGAGACCGCCATGGCCATATTTGACAGCGTGGTGGCCCTGGCCGGAGGTGGCGGGTGAAATGCAGCCGCCGGACATTGCTGAAGGCCGGCTCCCTCTCTGCCCTGGCTCTCACCTTTCCCCACACCGGGCCCTCCGTGGCCAAGGCAGCCCCTGGGAGGCCCACCGGCATGAGTGGTGCCCGGATTCCCACCATCTGCGGGATGTGCAAGGCCGGTTGTCCCATGCTGGCCGTACGCGACCGCAACGGCCATCTCCGCCTCACCGGCAATCCGGTCAGCCCCATCCATGGCAATACCCTCTGCGCCCGGGGCATGGCAGCGGTGCAGCTCCTTGCTGATCCTGACCGGCTTAAATATCCCTTGAAGCGGGTGGGTCCCCGGGGCAAAGGGGCCTGGAAAAGAATCACCTGGTATGAGGCCCTGGCCGAGATCAGCGGCCGGATCCAAAAGGCCCATGCCGATTTTGGGCCGGAATCTCTGGCCCTGTTATGCGGCGGCAGCTCCGCCACCTTTATCCGCCAACTCTATGAGGGGCTCTCCTCTCCCCATATCTACGATTCTTCAAGAAGTCATTCGGCAGCCATCCGGGAACTCGGCTATGGCACGGTTTTCGGCCAGGTCCCTGACCCCGCTTTTGTACCCGAGCTGGATCAGGCCGATTGTCTGCTCCTTATGGGCTGTCATGTCGGGGAGAATAATCAGGTCTCCCAGCTCAAGCAGGTCTGCGATTTCCTCAATCGGGGCTCGGAACTGGTGGTGGTTGACCCCAGATTTTCCGCCATGGCGGCCAAGGCGGATCATTATCTGGCCATCAGGCCGGGCACGGATACCGCCCTGCTTCTGGGCTGGATGCACCACATCCTGGCCCAGGGCCTCTATGATCCTTTCCTGGCGGCCCAGGTGGTGGGTATGGAGGAGTTATGGGAGGCGGTTGCCCCCTATACCCTGACCAAAACCGCTGAGATCACCGACATCCCGGCCGAGAAGATCCGGCGGGCCGTGGAAAGCATGGTGACGGCGGCCCCGCGCACCGTCATCATGCCCGGCGGCCATCTCAGCTGGTACGGCACGGATGTGGACCGGGTGAGGGCCCAGGCAATTCTGACGGTCCTGCTGGGCTGCCGTCCTTCCCCCTCATGGCCGGCCTTTGATTTTGCCGCTCAGCGCCAGCCGCTCTCCTTTGCCCCCCTGATCAACCAGATAGGCAGCCGCAAGATCAAGGTCACTGCTCTCTGGGGCCAAAATCCTCTGCAGGCGGAAATGGCGCCCTATAAAACCATGGCCGCCCTCAAGGATGCCGACTTTATCTTCGCCTGCGACGTGCTGCCTTCAGAGGCGACCCTCTATGCCGATATCATTCTGCCGGAGGCCGCCTTTCTGGAGCGCCAGGATGCCCTCCACTCCTGGGATGTCGGCGAGCAGACCATGACGGGCTGCCGTTTTCCGGTGGCAGCCCCCGGCCATGAATGCCGCGATCCCTATCAGATCGTCAAGGATATCGCTGAAGGCTGCGGCCAAGGGAAATTGTTTGCGGCCCGGGATATCAGCCATTATCTGGAGGCGTCCCTGGCGGAGCAGGGCACGTCCCTGGCCGCCCTGCAGAAGGCAGGCGGCCTCCTGCTGAGAAACAAGAAGGACAACAGCAGCCTGCCCCTGGAGGCGGATGCAGGCTCCGGACCTGAGGCGCTGCTGGTGCCGGGCACCACTTCTGCCCGGGGCACGGCCCAGCCCACGCCGTCCGGGAAAATTGAATTTTATTCCGCCTGGTTGGCCCATAACGGTTTTCCTCCTCTGCCGCTCTATGTGGCGCCGGACCAGGCCCCAAAGGGCTATCTGCGCCTTCTCTACGGCCGCTGCCCTGCCCATTCCCTGACCCGGACGGCAGGTTTCACCTGGCTCAATCATGAGGTGCCGGAAAATGAACTGTGGCTGGCCCCCTCTGTTGCCGAACCCCTGGGCATTGTTGACGGGGAAGAAGTGCGTCTGGAGAACAGGGACGGCTTCCGCTCCCTGCAGCGGATCAAGGTCAAGGTTACCACGGGCATCAGAGAGGATTGCTGTTATATGAGCCACGGCTTTGGCAACCGTTCCCCCTTTATCCAGGATGCCTATCTGCGCGGCGTTTCGGATTCCGGCCTGATGAGCCGGGGCAGGGTTGACCCGGTCTCGGGAACCCGCGGCAGGCGCGATTCCTTTGTGCGCCTTCTGGTGAGCGGCCATGACTCCTGAGACCGGAGATCCGGCAGGACGCCGCCGCTTTCTCACCTCGTGGTGGGGATGGCTGAAGCTGGCCGCAGGGGTTCTCCTCTGCTATCCGCTCTGGCGTTTTGTCCGCTTCCATGTTCCCCCCAAACCCCGTTTTATCAAGGTGGAAAAAAGACTTCTGGCCGGGGATGTCCACCTTGATCCTGAATTCGCCCTTTTTGTCACCGCGGAAAAGGCGTGGGCTGTGTCGCGGACCTGTACCCATCTGGGCTGCCGCCTCAACTTCAGCCAGGAAGAAAAACAGTTCATCTGCCCCTGCCATCAATCCAGATTTTCCCCCCAGGGCAAAAGGCTGGACGGCCCGGCCCAGAAAGATCTGCCCGTTTTCAAAGTGGAGCCCCTGGGTGAAGGGAAGGGCTACATGGTGACAGTGTAAATGAACAGTTTACGTATTCCCAGGGAGTTTTTTTTGTTGACCGCAGAGGCACAAAGACACAGAAATTTTTTTTTGTTCTTCTTTGTGCCTCTGTGCCTCTGTGGTGAAAATGAAGTGACCTCTATGTATCTATAATGTCTTATCTCCAGAATTTGTTAACACGATTGACTGCTGTGAAATGGGGGGAGCTATGTCTGGTTGCCCTCTATTTTTCCGTGGTCTCAGGGGTGGTTGTTGCCCTGCAGTATGATCCGGCCTCTCCTTTTTTTTCGGTCACCGCCATTGATCTGCTGGTGCCCTTTGGCGATTTCTGGCGCAGCCTCCATTTTTATACCAGCCAGATTTTCTTTCTGCTTTGTCTGGGCCATTTCCTGGCGGTTTTACTTGATAAAAGATATCTGGGGCTGCCTTTCGGCCGGTGGCTGCCCCTGGTGATCAGTCTGCCCGTGGCCTTGCTGCTGCTTTTTGGCGGCTATGTCCTGCGGGGGGATGCCACCGGTGAAAATGCCGGGATTATTGCTGAAAATATCCTGCTGGCCATTCCCCTGCTCGGCTCGTTTTTCAACAGCCTCTTTTTTGCCATTGTCGAGGACGGCCTGAAAAGGGTCTATGCCAATCATCTCATCGGCCTGGGGGTGGTATGGGGTGTTCTCTGCTGGGACCATGTCCGTAAATACCGGGCCCATCTCAAAGAGCATCTGCTCTTTATCTCCTTTCTCCTGCTCTTTTCACTGCTCTGGCAGGCGCCCATGGAGCCGGAAGCCCTGGGCGTCTTTCACCGGCCAGGGCCCTGGTTCTTCCTGGGTCTGCAGGAAATACTCCGCTATATGCCCCCCTTCTGGGCCGGCATTGTCTTTCCCCTCACCTTTGTCTATTCCCTGATCCTCCTCCATGGTGATGAGGGCCGCCGGCAGCGGGCCGCCTACTATTGCGGCTGCTGGCTTCTCCTCTATTGCGGCCTGAGCATTGCCGCCCTTATCGGCCACTGAAAGCCTTGAACCTTGGGCCTTGCATCTTGCACCTGATAAAAACCTCTGGACTGCCGTGTCGCTTTGCTCCAGTGACGGGGGTGTTAGTCGTTAGGAGTGAGGCGCAAGGTTTCTGTTCAACACAGAGACACAGAGGCACAGAGAGTATAAAAGCCAGAAGTCTCTGTGCCTTTGTGTCTCTGTGGTGAAAAAAAAGGATCTCCCCCTGTGTCAGGATACTTTTCCCTCTGGACTTCCCCGCCTTTCCCTTGAACCTTGGGCCTTGCATCTTGGACCTGATAAAAGGCACATCATTGCGATTAAGATGAAGCAATCCAGAAGGTGTTGCTGCTCTATTGCCACACATCTCCCGAGCCTCCCCCATTTTCCCCCTTGCACAAGCTTAATTACGGCCTATATTAGAGGTGAGATTAATCTTTAATTGGGGGTCGAATATGAAGTCCATTCATGTTTCAGAAAACATTGTCTCCTTGACTGATTTTAAAAATCAGGCATCCCAGATGCTGCGTCGGGTGCAAAGTT
>JAVLBA010000066.1:0-13027 GCA_031581485.1 Desulfurivibrionaceae bacterium
GTCGGCGCCCCGGCCACTCTCGTTGCCCAGCATACCCTGCCCTTGAAATCCCCGATTTCCGGCTGAGATCAGGGGCGCTGCAGAAAAGCAGGGGAGAGGAGGGAATTATTGCCGTCCCCTGCCGCTCCGGACGGGGCGGCAAGGGCCCGGCGGGGAATCTATTTAGTGCAATGGCTGAAAAACCGTGCTGAATTTGTTGCCTAATCAGGCCTGCCTTGCTATATTTGAACCTCAATCGGCCTGCAACCACCAGGAGTGAACGGGGCATCATCCTTTAAAAAAGAGCAGAGGGGAGAGTATGAATCAAAAGGGTTTTACACTTATCGAACTGATCGTCATCATCGTCATTCTTGGTATCCTGGCGGTCACCGCTGTACCCAAGTATGTGGATATGAAGACGGAGGCGGAGAAAGCCGCTGCCGACGGCGTCTATGGGGCTGCCCAGGGTGCCGTCACCATGAATTATGCCGCGAGCTTGCTTGATATACCTGCTGCGGATAGACCTGCCTATGATGGATCTGGCTGCTCTGATGGATTTATAGATGATGAACAATGTCTAGCCAATGCCATGGAGGAAGTGCCTGAGGGCTGGGCTGTTACTACAGACTATCTCTGCCGTTCCAGTGATGGTAATACTTGTGATGCTGTTAATACTGATCCTGATTACGGGATTTCCGTGGCCACGAGTGAAACCGCCACTCGCAAGGCCGTCCTGAGCAGGACCTGGTAGAAAAGAGCTTTACAGAATATGCGTTACTGGCCTGCAGGAGTGTTTCTTCCTGCAGGCCTTTTTTTTTGTGTGCGCCCGGCAGGGCGCACTTCCTTGGAGGTAGCGGGGGAGACCCCGCTACCTGCTCAATGCCTTGACCTCAGAGAGCGCCTCTGCCGCTTTCTGCCAGCCCGGCTCCCTGGCCAGGGCTTGGGTAAAGGCCTGGACTGCCCCTTCCAGGTCGCCCTCTTTTCGGCGCGCCTCCCCCAGATTGTACCAGACCTGTTTTGATGCCCCCTTCATAGCGGCCGCCCTGGCGAAACTGTCCCTGGCCTCAGAATAGCGGCCCTGCTGCAGCAGGGCGGAGCCAATATTGCTGCAGGCCGCCCAGTTTGCCGGAAAGATGGCCAGGGCCTCCTCTGAGATTGCTTGCGCCTCCTGGTATCTGCCCCCTTGCAAGTAGACGGCGCCCAGATTGGTCATGGCGTTGATATCCAGCGGGTCTCTTTTCAGGCTCACCTTGAACGCTCTTTCCGCCTGGCGCAGGTTGCCGCTCTGCATATAGGCCCGGCCCAGGTAGGTGAGCAGCTGATGGCGCAGGGGCTGTGCCCGCACCATCTTTCGGCCCACCCTGATGGCTTCGGGCCATTGCTGCCGGTTTTCCAGCTTGATAAAGCGGGCCAGATAATGGTCCGCTTTGAGCTCATTATAACTGCTCAGGCCCGCCATGAGACAGAGGCCGCCGGCCAGGGCGCTGTAGGCCAGGATCTTGACAGCCGATATACGGCAATCCCCTGCCTGCGGCGCCCTGGCCGCCAGGAGTCCCAGGTAGAGGGCGGCCATGAAGGGGGGCAGGCTGCAGGCCATGGGAAAGCTGAACAGGGCGACCACCAGAAAGGCCAGGAGGCCCGTGAGGGCCAAGGCGGCAATAATTTGTTGTTCCCCATCTTCCCCCTGCAGAGAGAGTCTGGCCGTTGATGCGGTCTGCAGGACAAGCCAGCTGAAGAGACCAAGGCCCACCAGCCCCAGTTCGGCAAGGCCCTGGAAGAGGTCATTATGGGTGTGGGCCGCCTGTCTGGCCACGGAGAAGCTCTGGTCCGTCAGCACCGCATCATGGTAGCGGGGATAATGATTCTTGAAATTGCCCAGGCCCACCCCCACCGCCAGGTGGTCCCGGGCCATGGCCAGGGTGTTGAGCCACAGGGCAAAGCGCACCTGTCTGCCAGGTTCCTTGACATCCGCCTGACTCTGGGCGACCCGGGAGACGATATTCCCGTAGCCGGAAAAGCTGCCCCCCTCACCGAGACCGATGAGGCCGGCAACCATCACCAGACCCAGGAGGATCCCTTTCTTCTGTCTCTTGGTCAGGCAGAGGAGGCTGTTGCTTTTATGGAAAAGCAGGAAGAAAAGGGCAATAAGGGCAAGTTGCGCAACCAGGGCCAGCCAGCTGGCCCTGGTTTGGGCATAGACCAGAAACGTTGTCTGCAGGGCCAGGGTTATGGAGAGCAGGTAGACAAACCGCTTGCGTTCCACAAGAAAAAGGGTGATGGCGGCGGGCATGCTCAGCACCACGAAATGGGCCGCCATATTCTTGTTGGCAAAGGTGGCGGCGGGGGGCACGATCTGCGGGATGAGAGAAAGGCGGAAGAGGTGCTGGCCCATGCCGATCAGGGCGACGCCAAGACCGGCCAGGGCCAGGGCCCACAATAATATCTTGGCCCGGGCCGGAGAAAAAAAGAGTTGCAGGGCCAGGAAAAAGGCGGCCCCGGCCGCCAGCAGGTGGAGAAAACGTTTTATCACCTCATAGGGATTAACGGCATAGCTGAGGCCCACAAAAGACCAGAGCAAAAGAGCGGCCAGGGGCAGGAGGAGGGGGTGGGTGCGGATCGCAGCCTCTTCCTTATTACGGTAAGCGCGCAGGAAAAAGAGGGTGAGCAATAAAAAAGTGGTGATCTGCAGCCAGGCGGCCTGAGGGCGATTGGCAAATTCGCTCAGGCCCGGCAGCAGGACAAAGGGCGCCACCAGCATGACCAGGGCAAAGGCGCGGCACAGGCGGCCAGGCCCGGAAGGGGCTTGGGGCCGTCCGGCTGGGGTATGCTGCGGCTGGTTCATCATCCCCCCCGCATCACCTCCATCATCGACCACATGGGGGTGAAGATGGCCAGGGCGATGAAGCCCACCATGATGCCCATGAAGATCAGCAGCATGGGCTCGATGAGGGTGGCGAGATTTTTGATGGTGTAGTCGGTCTCCAGGTCATAATAGTCGGCGACCTTCTCCATCATCTCGTCGATGCGTCCCGATTCCACGCCCACACTCACCATCTGGGTCACCATCTCCGGAAAGAGGGGCTGCCTGGACATGGCATCATCCAGGGCCACCCCCTCTTCCACCTCGGCGGCGATCTCCGCCAGCTGGTCGCGGAGGAGGAGATTTTCCAGGGCCGCCGACGACAGGCTCAGGGTCTTGATGATATCAATGCCGCTTCTGGTCAGCACGGCAAAGACGCGGCTGAACCGGGCCATGTATATCTTGGTGTAGAGGTTGGCAAAGACCGGCAGGCGCATGATGAGGGTGTCGCGCAGATGGACAAATTCCCGGTACTGCAATCCCATCCGGTAGAGCATAATCATGCCGATCACAAAAGCGATAATCAGGATATGGTACTGGGCACTGAAATTACTGATGGCGATAAGGAGCCGGGTGGCAAAGGGCAGCTCAACCTTGGAGGCGGTAAAGAGGGCCACAAACTTCGGCACCACGTAGGTCATCAGAAAGAAGGTGGCGGAAAAGAGGGCGACGATGACGATTTTCGGGTAGCGGGTGGCGGCCTTGATCCGTTCCTGGATCGCCTTTTCGTTTTCCAGGAGATCGGCCATGTAGAGAAAAGAGGTGTCCAGGCTGCCCGACTCCTCACCCACCCGGATAATATTGCGGTAGAGAACGGAAAAAAACTTGGGCTGCTTCTCAAAGGCATCGCCGAGACTTTCGCCCTGTTCGATATCGGTACGGATGGTGATAAGTACCTGGTGCAGCAGGGGATTGGAGACCTGTTTGGCGAGGATGGTGAGGGTGCGCAGCATGTCGATGCCGGCGCCGAGCAGGGTGGAGCATTGCCGGCAGAAGAGGATATGGTCCTCAAGGGTGATGCCCTGCCATTTCTGGAGGAGAGAGATCTTTCTCTCCGCAGGGGCGCTGGCGTCGGCGAGCTCCTCGGTGGCCGTGATGCGTATCGGGGTCAGATGCTGGCTCTGCAGCCATTTCTCCACATCCTTGACCCCTTCGGCCTGATGGACCCCGTGCTTGGCGATGCCGCGGCCGTCAATGGCCTCATAATAAAAGGCAGCCATAACTACTCTTTCTGCTCCAGGGAGAGGCGCAGCACCTCGTCCAGGGAAGTGGTGCCGGCCACCACCTTGACCAGGCCGGCCTGGCGGAGATTCCGGAAGCCCTCCAGGGCTGCCTGGCGGGCGATCTCATGGGAGGAGGCCTGTTCCATGATCATCTTTTCGATGGCCTTGGAGAGTTCAAGGAGTTCATAGATGGCTACGCGGCCCCGATAGCCGGTCTCTTCACACTGGGGGCAGCCCTTGGGCCCGTAGATGAGGAGTTCCTCTTCAGGGACCCAGTGAAAAAGATCGATCAGGGCAGGGGTGATCTCCACGGCCTCTTTGCAGTGGGGGCAGAGGCGCCTGGGCAGGCGCTGGGCCAGAACCAGACCCACAGAGGAGGCGATTAAAAAGGGCGGGATCTGCATGTCAAGGAGACGGGCCACAGCCCCGCAGGAATCGTTGGTATGCAGGGTGGAGAGAACCATGTGGCCGGTCAGGGCGGCCTGGATGGCGATCTCAGCGGTATCCACATCCCTGATCTCGCCGATCATGATAATGTCCGGATCCTGGCGGAGGATGGAGCGCAGGGCAGAGACAAAGGTGAGGTTGGCCTTGATGTTGACCTGGACCTGATTGACCCCGGCCAGGTCATATTCCACCGGATCTTCCACGGTGATGATGTTTTTCTCAGGGCTGTTTATCTTGTTGAGGGCACCGTAGAGGGTGGTGGTCTTGCCACTGCCGGTGGGGCCGGTGACCAGGATGATCTCGTGGGGCATGGCCAGATGGTGCCGGAAGATTTTTTCCTGCTCAGGTTCAAAACCAAGATCAGCAAGTTTGATTTTCACCTTGCTCTTGTCCAGCAGACGCATGACCACTTTCTCGCCGTTGCGCAGGGGCAGGATGGAGACCCTGATGTCAAACTCCTTGCCGGCGATGGGGATTTCAATACGGCCGTCCTGGGGTTTGCGCCGCTCGCCGATATCGAGCTGGCTCATGATCTTGATGCGGGAAATAAGATTGGGGTGCATCTCCAGGGAGTAGGTGCGGATATTGCGCAGGATGCCGTCGACCCGGCAGCGGACCCGCACCTCCTGGACATCCGGCTCAATATGGATATCACTGGCATCTGCCCGTACCGCGTGCAGGAGGATGTCGTTGATGGCGGCCACGGCCTCACTTTCCTCACCTTCCTCGGTCAGGCTGGAACCGGGCATGGCCGCCATGCCGCCATACTGCTGGTCAATGGCCGTGTTCAGCAGGGATTCCACGGCCACACAGGGCACCAGGACGCCCTTGATATGGCGGGAGGCGGCATCAATGGCGAAGATATTGAGGGGATCGGCCAGGGCCACCAGGATTTCACCCGGCCTCTTGCCAATGGCCAGCAGTTTATTTTTGCGGGCCACGGATTCGGGGATAATGGTGACTATCTCCGGGTCGAGAACAATTTTGTTTAGGTCCACAAAGGGGATCTGCAGCTGGCGCGACAGGGTATGGGCCACTGCCTCTTCTGTGACAAAGCCCAGGTCGATGAGGGCCTGTCCCAGTTTGATGTCGTTTTCCTGGCCGAATTTCAGGGCCTGTGCCAGCTGGGCATCGGTGATGAGGCCGCCATCGACTAATATGTCGCCAAAACGTTTTTTTGCCATGGTTTATAAGGTGCCTGAAGAAAGAGGGGTCATGCCGATGCCTTGCGCACTCTACCCCAAAAGGTGATGAGAGGCTTCATGTCCAGGGATTCCACGGCATCTTTTATATTTTTTCTGTCAATATATTGCTGTTGGCCGGCATAGGCCATGAGCAGGGCCCGCGACATGAGTTTGTTGACCAGCCGGGGGGTTCCGTTGGTGTAGCGATGAATCATCTTGGTGATGCCGGCCGCCGGAGTCAGGTCCGGCCGGCCCACCCGGTTGAGCCGGAAGTTGATATAGGATGCCATTTCAGGGCGGGAGAGGGGCAGAAGGGTCTCGGAAATAGTGATCCGTTGCCGCAGCTGGCGCAGGGAGGGTTTGTAGATCTTCGCCTTCAGTTCAGGCTGGCCCACCAGCAAGATCTGCATCAGTTTCCGCTTGTCTGTCTCAAAATTTGACAAAAGGCGCAGCTGCTCAATGGATTCCTCCGGCAGATTCTGGGCCTCGTCTATGATGACCAGCAGCCGTTTGCCCAGGGGATTACGGCTGACCAGATAGTCATAGATCTTTTGAAAGAGGGCTGGGGCGGGCAGGGCGTTGGCGCCGTGGTCCACCACGTCGAGATCCTGCAGGATGGCAAAGAGCAGCTCCCGTGGTGAAAGCTGGGGGGAGATGATATAGGCCGTCTCATAGTGGCTGTGCAGATACGAACTCAGCTTGCGCAGCAACATGGTCTTTCCCGTGCCCACCTCGCCATAGATCATCAGAAAGCCCTCTCCGGAATCGAGTCCGTAGCGGACCACCTCGGTCACCGCGGAATGGGAGCGGGAGGGAAAATAGAAATCACGATCCGGGGTGAGACGAAACGGCTCTTCTTCTATGCCAAAAAATCTCAGGTGGTTCATGGCCAATTTTTAACAGACCTCTCCTTGCTTCTTGTCTTGCTCAATTTGCGCGTCGTTTAAAGGTTGCCGGCAGAAATTCTTTATGCACATCCTCACTCAGGACCTCATCCACCAGGGCGTCCTGTTCCTGGGAGTGACCGGCAATCTGCTCCATGGAAATAATGGTGGGGGTGAGAAAAATCATCAGTTCATAATTCTCCAGGGTCCGCTGTTTATTTTTGAACAGGTTGCCCAGGATGGGCAGGGAGGAGAGACCCGGGACCCGCCCCTGGCCGATATCATCGCCGCTGACATGGATGCCGCCGATAACCACCGTGACCTTGTCTTCCAGGAAGAGATTGGTGGAGATTTCCTGGCGGTTGATGAGGGGCTCGCCCCCCACAGCAGATGACTGGTCGATACTGTCGTTGGTGACATCCACATCAAGGTTGACAAAGATATTCTTGATGATCTTGGGGGTCACCTTGAGGCTGAGGTTGGCCTCCCTGAACTGGGTGTTGATCATCTCAGTAGTCTGCGAGGTGTAGGGCACTTCCTTACCCTGTTTTATTTCCGCCTCGTTGCCGTCCAGCACCAGCAGGGAAGGTGTGGAAAGGACATGGAGCAGGTTGTCCTGGGCCATGGCCTGCAGGTCGATATTGAGGTTGACATTATCCCAGATGAAACCGATGTTCATGGCCGAAGTGGCGGCAGATATGCCAAGATCAGCAACGGCATCGCCGGTAATGGTCACTGGTTTGCCGTTTTTCCAGCCGGCGGTAATGGGGTGGTTGAAGTTGTCGGCCCCCCATTTGATTCCCAGTTGCTTGCGCCCTTCCTTGCTCACCACCACTATCCTGGCCTTGATATGGATCTGGGGAATGGGTTTGTCAATCTGGGCCAGCATCGCCTTTATCTCCTGGACATTTCCCTCCTGGTCCTTGATGATCAGGCAGCTGTCATTATTGGTGGCCGTGATCATGCCCTGGTCACTGAGAAGGTGGTCGAGCTGGCTTTTGATTTTGCTGCTGTTGCCGTAATCAGTGCAGATCCGGGCGGTTACAATCCCTTTGCGGGCCTTTTTATAGGCCTCATCCGTTTCGACAAAAATGGCACTCTGGGTCTCTGAATAGTGGAGATTCTTGGCCTCAATGACCAGTTCAAAGACATCGTAGAGGGAGACTTGATCCATTTCAAAGGAGATGGTGTCCGTGATGGAGTCGGCGACATAAATATTGATCCCCGCCTGTCTGCCCACGGCCCGCAGCAGGGTGGCCACCTCGAGATTTTCGCATTGCAGGGTGGCGGGATAGTCGCGCAGCTTCTCCACCAGCTGAGAGGCCTGCGCTGCCTTGGCCAGGGGCAACAAGGCAAGGAAAAAAAGGATAAAAAGGCATGTGCCGCGAAAAGAAGGGTGCTTGTCAGGTGTCATCAGGAATTCCCTTGGCGTCTGGCTGTTGGCCAAAATCGATGTCTAAGGTATCAAACTGCAGGGTGTGCGTTCGGCTGTTTTTGGAGAGCGAGACCTTGGTCTGGCTAATATGGGTGATCAGGGCCCCCTCCACCATGTCGTCAACAGCCACAAGCTGGCCGTTAATGACGGCCTGGGACCTTGATGGGCTCCAGATAATAGCCTGCAGGGTAAAATCAATGAAGATGTCCTGCTCCTGCTCGGCCGCGGTGACCTGACGGAGCCGGAGACGATGGCTGGCGGGCCAGTTAAAGGGATCCCTCTCCGGGGTCTGACTGGGGATCACCAGAGAGGAGGAAGGCAGTTCCACCATCTTGAAATGGGGGCCTGACTCGGCAAGGGCAACCGTCTGGGTCAGCAGGAAGTAGCTGAGAGCGGCGGCAAGGATGAGAGCCAACCCCTGTTTTTTCGGGAAAAGAGGTCTCCTAAAAGCCATGGGTGACCTCCAGCCGGCCGACATCTATTTGGAAAGATACCAGTGCCTTCTCAGCAGGATCATCGGAATGGAGGAGCAGTTCAATCTTGTTCAGAAACCCTATTTCCGGGCTGGTTTCCAAAAAGCAGAGATAGGGAAAAATATTTTCAAAATAACTCCTGCCCTCCAGGTGAACGGGGAAAAGGGTGAAGCCCTCCAGGGAACGGGGCTCCATCTGGCTCATCTTCAAAAGGTCTGGCTGGATGTCCACCGGCGCAGAGCTGGTCAAGGTGTAAATGACCTGATGAAAGCGGTCATCATCCCCCTGTTTTTGCCATTGTTCACGAAGCAGTTCTTCCTGCAGAGTAAGAACTGCCAGGGTCTGCTCTTTTTTGCTGATATCCTGAGCCATTTTCTGAAGATGGGCGGCCAGCAGATCGGTCTGGCCGGCAGTTGAGCGGCTCTGGATTTCTTGAATATGGTTTTGCCTTTTGGTGATGGTCTCCTGACGGGGGTTGATAAAAAGGGCATGGGCCCCATAGGCGAGGACCAGCCCGATAATCAGGACAAGAACCAGTTGCCGCACCTGCAGGGCAAGCTCCGGATCGGCCCGCATGAGGTGGTAGACCTTCTTCAGGGCTGCTGGTATCTCTTTTGCTTTAAACTTCATCATAGTATCTGCTTTCCACCAGGGCCTCTCTGCTCAGACCAGCTCGAGAAGAATGGTGAATTGAATCCGTTCCTGGTTGTTGTCGCCTGCCCGGTCCGTAACGGAGAGGGATACCCTCTTGAAAACAGGAAGGTCCTGCATGTCTCCCACGAACCGGATCAGATCATCATAATCAAGGGCGGTCCCCTGCAGGCTGCCCTTGGCACCGGCAAAGGAGATTGCCCGGCAGCGGATGGTCTCGGGCAGCAGGGAGGCAATCAGGCTCAGCGGCCGGCTGAATTTCTTTTTCTGGCCCCTTATCTTTGAGAGCCTGGCCACCGCCGCTGTTTTGTGGTTAATGGCCTCTTCTTTTGCCAGGAGATCCTTTTTCAAGGCGGCAATCTGGCTGCTCAACTCAGTGGCCTGGCTGGCCTGCTCTTCAATATGGGCGATCTTGCTGTTCAAGGCAGCCAGGCGGTTGTTTAAAATCTCGCCCCACAGGAAAAAGAGAACAAGAAGGAACAGCAGCAGGGTGCCGAAGATGAAAGGGATAAGGCGTTTTACCTTTTCAGCCAGGGGCTTTTGCGGAACCAGATTTATACGTTGTTGCATGATCTGATTCCCCTAACTGAGCACGCCGATGCTCACGGCCTCAAAGAGAGGATCCCCAAAGGTGGCGCGTTCTGGTTCCATGAGGTGCTTGATGTTGATATCCAGGCTGTTGGTCAGTTCCAAAGAGAGGGGCTGCCATGCATCCTCGGCGCCCCCTACAAAAACGGTTTTGACCTGATTGCCCTTGACCACGGAGTTGAAGTAGTCGCGGGTCCGCATCAGTTCAAGGGCCACATGACTGAGATACTCCGGCCAGGTGTCGCCGGTGGCCCGGGCCTGCGGGCCCTCCGGCAGGCCGGTGAAAAACTCCTGGTCATCGGGGCCAAGGGCTGCCGATGGAGACGCACCCTCCTCCTCCTTCTTCTTGGCGATGAGAAAATCCGCCAGCAGGTCATCCTGCTCAGAGTCGAAAAGGGAGTCTGCTGGCACAGAGGAGCTGCCGGGCTCCTGGAGACCTTGGTCATCCGTCCTTTTTTCCAGGTCGGCTGCAGACGGGACTTCAGAGCCATGCACCTGGAGCGGCCTTTCCAGTTGCACATTTCTGGTCAAGACCAGGGTTTCTTTGTCGTAGATGGCGATGGAAATGGATTGCGGCCAGAGGAGGGCAATCATGCTGGCCTCATCTGCTTGGAGCCTGGAGCCTGATTCAAGGTAGGCACAGGCGGAAAAGACGTCAGGTTCCAGGCTGGTCGGGCTTAAATCATAGTGGTTCAGGGTGTTGCGAATATCCTGAAACATGGCGACCGGAAAGAGAAAGACATTGAGCTGCAGAGAGTCTTTCAATTCTTTAACAACCTGCCAGTCATAAATAAATAACGATAAGGGTTCGTCAAAGACCTTGCTGATATGGTAGGGCAGGATTTTGGTGACCACCTCCCTGGGTACCTTATTGATGGTAAGACTCAATACCTCAAACTGCTCCAGGGGCAGGGAAAGGGCAACCGTACCCTTGGGAGCGGCAACATTGGCCATGACCTGATGGACGCTTTTGGCCTCGGCAAGGGAGCAATCCGCCCATCCCCAGGGGGTGACCGTGGTGACACCGGCTCGATTCTGGTTCTGGATAGCGAGCAAGGTCCGGCTCCGTTCTCCCACCAGGGCGTACCTTTTTGTGTTGTTGGCAAAGGGCCACTGCATGGATCAGGTCCCCTTCCTTGCCGGGACCGGCATTGTTTCGTAAAAGTCAAGGGGCAGCACCTGCTTGGCAATGGCGAGCTCCATGGCCTGGCGGAGATACGCGTTATCCGGGTCAAGCTGGTGGGCCTTTTTGAAAAGGCGGCCGGCCGGAAAGCCGAGATCCATTTGCGTCAAAATGAGAGCCATATTGATGAGGGGTTCCGGCCGCTCCGGGGCCGCTCTGCTTGCTTTGTCGAGATAATAGAGGGCGGTCCAGGGCTGGCCTTGGGCATTGAGGCTGACGGCATGGTTGTTGAAATATTCCCCCTGGGCCGGGCCGGGCCTCTTTTCATCTTCGGCTTCCTGGGGGGCAGGCCGGGAAACCCGGGAGCTTACGGCCTGCTGTTCTGCTGGTCTGCTCACCTCAGCTTTTTTTTGTTGCCGGGAAACGTCCTTGTTGAAGAGAGGCAGGGTGTAGCTGGCGACCACAACAAGGGCGATGACCACGAGTACACCGAGCAGGAGCGGCACAAACCGGCGGGTTCTGGGGGCCGGCGGCGGTCTGAACGCCTTGTGGGCCGGGGTGGTGTCGGTCTCCTGTTCCTGGATCTTTTCCAGGGTGTCATAAAGTTTGCTCAAGGAGTTTTACCTGGGGTGCTGTCTGAAGGGGTTATCTGCCGCTGAAAGGGAGGTTGGCTCTCCTAGAAGTTTGCCGGCACGCGGCCGGAGCCATCGACATTGTCGGTGTAGGCCCGGTCGTCGTTGATGTAAAAAATGGCGCCCATGGTCTGGCCGTTGGCATCCCGTTCATCGCCCGGGTAGTAGGCCCAGCCGGTTGTCTCGTCGGCAATGCGCGGATTATGAATCGCCTGATGGAGAGGGCGCTCAGTAACCCCGGCCGGGCGGGCGGCCATGCCGCTGGTCATGTCGGGCAGATTGACAGTGGGCAGGGCGTGGCCCGCCTCGGTGGAGAAGTCGTTTGTTCTCACCAGGCGCAGGTTGCGCAGAGGCTCGGGCCGGGTGTCGAGGACCAGGGCGTTGCTGCGGACCTCTTCCAGGGTGGGCCAGTCAGGGTTGTCACCGGTGGGGCCGGTGTTGACGCCGGAGACCAGGATCTTGGCGTGGGCCAGTTCAATACCCCCCCGGATGGCAGCCAGCTTGCCCTTGACAGCGGCGATTTTGGCCTCCTTCTGCATGTCAAGATAGTAGGGGATGGCCATGGACGATAAAAGGCCCAGGAGCATGATGACAATGATCATCTCAATAAGGGTGAATCCTCGTTCATCTCGGTGCAGCTGCATAGTGGCCCCCGTTCAGCTTAGAGAAATGTTATATTAAAAACTTTTAACTCTGTAGAATTGTAGCATTTGTAACATGTTTGCTAAGGAGTCCCAAGGATTCTTATGGGGTATCGGGGTGAAAGGCGAAAAAAAAACGCCTATTTTGGACAAAAGCAAATAGTTATAACAAAATGATGGAGTGTGGCAGGTTAAAGGGAGTATCTGACTTCGATGGTTCTGGATATTGAAGCCTTGCTGGCTTGTACGCTCAGCTCGAAGATGTTGCTGGCGGCAATGACGCTGGGCTGGGTAGGGGCCGTGAGGGTAGCCCCCTGACTGCGCAAGGTGAGATTGAAACCTTGAATAGTGGGATCGACCCAGGTCACCCAGTTTCCGCCGTTATCATGCTCAAGAATCCGGAGTTTGGCCCCTGATTCAGCGGCATAGAGGGCCTGGCACCAGAGATAATCCTCGGCAGACGCCTGGGAGGAGATCATGGTGTAGCGGGCAATGAGTACCCCGAACATGCCCACCACCACGATGATGAAGATGGCGGCGATCAGGCCGATACCCTCCTGGTTTGCTAAAGGTCTACGGAACATTGCGCACCTGAATCTCTTTATGGAAGTCGAGGGTGGTACCCTTGTGCGACAGGGTGAATTCCACCTTTACCAAGGCGTTACGGGTGAGGCTGGCCGGGGAGTAGTTAAAGGTGAGGGGGTTGGCAATGCTTGTGTCGAGATGGTTGAGAAGGGGATAGTCATCTGTGAAATTAGCAATAAATGGATCAGGCGCCAATGTAACAGGTGTCTCGGAGCGGTATAGAAATGAACCGATTCGCTGATATCTTATGGCTTTTTCTACTGGATAATAGCGTTTGGTGGCAGAGTGGCCGCCGATAACTTTCTTGTCAAGCTCCATGGAG
>JAVLBA010000067.1:0-12993 GCA_031581485.1 Desulfurivibrionaceae bacterium
ATACCCTTGTGGTACTTTTTCGCCTCATTTTTCACCCTCAAGGGGTACTTACGCCTTGCCTCAGCTGCGCTCGCTACATTTTTTAACGGGCTGTTATTTTATCAGCCGTCGCTGCAGGAGGAGCCTGGCCAGCCACACCGTGGCCACGGTGACCATGACGGGAATGACGATCTGCAGGAAGAGCGGGCCCTCAAAGCGGCCATAGGTCAGCATGCGGGCCAGGTCAACGATCGGGGACAAGGGCAGCAGGGAGAAGAAAAATCGGGCCGCTGGCGCCAGGGTCTCCAGGGGGTAAAAGATGCCGGAAAAAAGGAAGAGGGGCGTCAGCACCAGGGAGATGAAATAGTTAAAGAATTCGTAGTTGCCGGCCAGGGCGGTCATGATCAGCCCCAGGGCGGCAAAGAAAATACCGGCCACCAGGAGCAGGGGCAGCAGGCCCAGGGCCCACCAGGAAGGCCACACCCCGAACAGGGGCAGGGCTGCCACCATGATCAGGGCGGAAATCAGCCCCTTGCTGGCCCCCCAGGCAATCTCCCCCAGGACCAGATCCGTCACCGTCAGCGGGGTCATCAGGATGGCCTCGTAGCTTTTCTGTATGGCCAGCCGGGTGTAGGAGCCAAAGGTGGTTTCAAAGGCAGCGGCGTACATCACCGAAGAGGCCACCAGGCCCGGGGCGATGAACTGCAGGTAACTGAGGCCGTTGATCGGCCCCACATCGCGGCCCAGCCCGTAGCCCATGGCAATGAGAAAGAGAAAGGGCTGGCCCAGATTGCCGATCAGGGTGGCGAGGATATGGGAATGCCACACCCGGGCGTTTCTGACCCAGATTTTTGTAAAGGCAAGTTTCTTCATGATTCGCGCAGGGAGCGGCCGGTGAGATGGATAAAGAGATCCTCCAGATTGCTGGGCCGCCGCAACCAATTGCGCTGCTCACCCAGCAGGTGGACCAGGCGGGAGCAATCTTCCTGGGTGTAGATATAGAGCTTGCCGCTGGTCCGCTCCAGAGTGGCATCACACTGGCTGAACATGGCGGCCAGCCTGTCCAGTTCCGCCTCCGTCCCTTCCACCTCAAAGACCTCGGTGCCCACCATTTCGGCGATCAGCTCCTGGAGTCCGCCCTGGGCGACGATCTCACCCCGGTCCAGGATAAGGACGCGGTTGCTGAGGCGGGCCACCTCCTCCATGTAATGGCTGGTGAGCAGCATGGTGGTGCCCTGCTGCCGCAGGATATCAAGGCGTTCCCACATGAGATGGCGGGACTGGGGATCAAGCCCCACCGTGGGCTCATCAAGGATCAGAAGTTGGGGCTCGTTGATCAGGGCCCGGGCCAGCAGCAGCCGGCGCCGCTGGCCGCCGGAGAGCTGGGTAATGATCTCCTGCCGCCGATTCTCCAGGGCGAAAAAAGCCAGGAGCTCATCGGTCTTGTGCCGGGCCTGACGGCGCGGGATATTGAAATAACCGGCATAGGTGAGCAGGTTCTCCTCAACGCTCAGGTCCGGATCAAGGTTGTCAATCTGCGGCACCACGCCGATCTTGGCCTTGACCTCCTGGTGGTGCCTGGGCACCTCAGCCCCCAGCAGGCGGATGGCGCCGCTGCTTCTTCTGACCAGCCCCAGCAGGATGTTGATGGTGGTGCTTTTGCCGGCACCGTTGGGGCCCAGAAAGCCGACGCACTCACCCGGCCTGATGGCAAAGGAGATATCATTGATGGCCAGCCGCTCGCCAAAATATTTACAGAGCCCTTCCACCACCACGACATGAGGGGCGCCGGGCCCGGCTGGGGCGGCAAGGGGTTGATCCTGGGCGGAAGACTCTGTTTGCATGCCTGGCACTCTACCTGATACCGCCCGCAGCGGTGTCATAAACCGGGCCCTTGCCTCACCAAAAGAGGAAGGGCCCGTTATTTTTCTTTTAGGCGCGGCCTTCTGCGGAAAAAGAAGCCCGCCTTTTCTTACAGGGTGAAGCTCTGCTGAGGATCAGGGACATGGACCGCTGCAAACCCCAGTTCCGTGGTGAGGGCATCGGCAAAGGCGGTGGCCGAGGCCTCCTCCCCGTGGACCACAAAGGTATGGTGCGGTTTCTTCTGCATGGCCCCGGCCCAGGCCAGCAGCCCGGCGCGGTCGGCATGGCCGCTGAAGCCGGTGAGCACCTCCACCCGGGCCCGCACCTTGTGTTCCTCGCCAAAGATCAGGATCTCCTCGGCGCCGTCAACAATCTTGCGGCCCAGGGTGTAGGGGGCCTGCCAGCCGGTGATCAGGAGAGTGTTCTTCGGATTGCCGATCCGCCTCTTGAGGTGATGGAGGATACGCCCTCCCTCCATCATGCCGCTGGCGCTGATGATAATGGCCGGTCGGTCCGCACTGCTCAGGAGCTTGGATTCCTCCACCGAGGCCGTGTATTTGAGGGTCTCGAAGCCGAAGGGGTTGTTTTCCCCATCCTTGAGCATAAATTCGAGGATCTCCTTGTCGTAGGACTCAGGATGGAGCCGGAAGATATCCGTGGTCCGGGTGGCCAGGGGGCTGTCCACATAGATGGGTATCTCTGGTATCTGGCCGCTGAGGAAGAGCTTATGGAGGCTATAGACAATCTGCTGGGTCCGTCCCACCGCAAAGGCGGGAATGAGAAGCGCCCCGCCCCTTTTCACGGTTTCATTGACAATCCTTTTCAACTCCATTTCCGCCTCTGGATAGGGGGGATGCAATCTGTCGCCGTAGGTGCTTTCCATAATCAGCACGTCCGCCCCGGCCGTGATCGGTTGCGGGTCGCGGATAATGGGGGTGTCGGGGCGGCCGATATCGCCGCTGAAGACAAGCCGGCTGGCCTTGCCGGTATCCTTGTCCTGAATATCCAGGATGATATGGGCGCTGCCCAGCATATGGCCGGCATCAACCAGGGTGAGTTCAATGCCCGGGAAGATTTGCCGTTTGCGGCCGTAGCTCATGCCCACAAAGTAGTTCATGGCCTCGGCCACATCGGTCTTGGTGTAGAGCGGCTCAAAAAGATTCTTGCCCTCCCTGGCCCGTTTGCGGTTGACATATTCCACGTCCCGTTCCTGGAGAAAGGCGCTGTCCATCAACATGACGGCACACAGATCACGGGTGGCGGAGGTGCAGATAATATCGCCCTGAAAACCATTTCTGACCTGGCAGGGAATGTTGCCGGAATGATCGATATGGGCATGGGAGAGGATGATGGCATCAAGGTCTTTGCTGTCGCAGGCCACCTGCCGGTTGAGCTCAAAGGCCTTCTTCCGTTTGCCTTGAAACAGACCGCAGTCAAGGAGAAATCTATAGCCGTTGGCCTCAATCAGATGCTGTGAACCGGTTACTGTTTTGGCTGCCCCGCGGAAGGTGATTTTCATTGATGATCCTTATCTGAAAAAGAGATGACCGGGGGCGCCATGATTTCATGGTGTCTCATCATCGGCCGGTGACCGGTGCATGGAAAAAAAGCCATGCATCATCCAGCCGATAACGATGCCCGCCGCCAGGACGAAAAAGATGAGCAGGGCCCGTGACATGGCAATAGACCAGAAAAGGAACTTAATTTCCACCACCGATACATTCTGGACCACAAAAAGAACAGTTATTCCGGCGAGGATCAAACTGATAATCAGCTTAAAATGCTTCATGGAACCTCCCTGTAAAGATGTCAAAGCCGTTTTCAGGTTGAGAGAACGTGGGCCCTGGTTTTTGCGTGAGATGACCCCTGGTCAGCTTCCTGGCCTGACGCGCCTGATTTTTTTAAGAATCTTGCTGATCTTGCAATTTCTCCAGCAGCGCCACTTCAATGGGCTTGCTCGCCTCACCGAAATAGAGGGTCTGATGGGGGAAGGGAATTTCAATGCCATTGTCGTCAAAGGCGAGTTTTATGCGGCGCAGGTACTCACGGCCCACCTGCCACTGCCTGATGGGCCTGGTGCGAAGCCGCCCCTTAATCACCACCGCCGAGTCAGCAAATTTATCCACCCCGAATATCTCGGGAAGTTCCAGCATCAGGGGGCCAAAGACGGCATCATTTTTCATTTCTTCGCCCACCTGGGTCATAACCCCGATAACCGCGTCCGTGTTTTCTTTATAGGCCACTCCGATATCAAAGACATAGGCGGACCAGTCATTGGTCATATTGCTCAAGGAGGAGATGGCGCCATTGGGAAAGACATGGACAACGCCGCCCAAGTCCCGCAGCACGGTGGTGCGGAAATTGATTTCCTCCACCAGCCCCCCGGTGCTGTTGATGATGGCGACATCCCCCACCCGGATCTGATTTTCCAGGATGATGAAAAAACCGGAGATGACGTCCCGCACCAGATTCTGGGCCCCGAAACCGATTGCCACGCCGGCAATACCGGCACTGGCCAGGACAGGGCCCACTTCAAAGCGGAGTTCCTTGAGAACAACCAGGAACACCGTGAGCCAGAGGATGAGAAAGGTGCCCTGCCGGATCAGACGGACAATGGTTTCCGCCCTCTTGGCCGCCTCAGAGGGCGGCTCGTCAGCACCCTGGCCTTTTTTGAGAAGCCGCTGCTCAAACCTGGCCAGGAGCCTCTGGACGATCTTCATGAGAATCCAGCCCACAAGCAGAATGATCAACACCCTGAAACTGGTGAAAATGATGGCCTCCCACTGGATAGTGCTGAAATAGTTGATGATAATGTCCATGTCCGACTCCTTATTCTCTTCGCCCCGGGAAATTCTCCTGAACCCCAAAAGGCCGTTTAAAAAAATATCTTTTCAGCGGCTCAAGATCAGCGTCGCCCTGGTGCCGGGCCTGATCTCTTCCTGAAGAGGCCACAGCCCTCAAACGGCCCAAGAGGGGACCTGGCTGCCCGCAGGCACTTCTCATAGCCGGCCTCCGGACGAAAAATGCCGGAAGATATCCGGCTGCCAAAATTATTGCACATGGCAGCAGCCAATACAAGATAATCGCGTAAAATTATGCCCTGTCTGCCGCCCCCTTTGTTTTTTGATTGCCCGGGCCAGCTGCTTTGCCCTATTCTACAGGCATGAAACATGTCATCATTGTGGGCGCTGGTTTTGCAGGGCTGAATGCCGCGAAAAAACTGGGCAATAAAAAGGGGGTGCGGGTCACCGTCATTGACCGGACCAACCACCACCTCTTTCAACCCCTCCTCTATCAGGTGGCCATGGCGGCCCTGAGCCCGGCCGATATTGCCGGACCCATCCGCCATATACTGGCCGGCTACAGCAACATCTCCGTACTCTTGGACGAGGTGACCCAGGTGCGCCTGGCTGAGCGGCAAGTCATCACCCCCGGGGGCAACCTTGACTACGACTATCTCATCCTGAGCTGCGGCTCCCAGCACGCCTATTTTGGCCGCGAGGAGTGGGAGGAATTTGCCCCGGGCCTCAAAACCATTGAACAGGCCACCGAGATCAGGCGCCGGGTGCTCACCGGTTATGAGGCCGCTGAAAAGGAGCCGGACCCCGGCCGGCAGCGGCGCCATCTCACCTTTGCCATTGTCGGCGGCGGCCCCACCGGGGTGGAACTGGCCGGCGCCATTGGCGAAATGAGCCGCTTCACCCTGGCCAAGGATTTTGGCCATATTGATCCCACCCTGAGCCGTATTATCCTGCTGGAGGCAGGTCCCCGCATCCTCCCCTCCTTTCCGCCCAGGCTCGCCAGCAAGGCCAGCCGTGATCTGGAAAAACTGGGGGTCCAGGTCTGGACCAACACCATGGTGACCAACATTGACGCCACCGGTGTCCAGATGGCCAGGGAACGGATCGAATGCGCCACCGTGCTCTGGGCCGCCGGGGTCCAGCCCTCAGCTCTCAATGCCCTGCTGGGAACGAACCTTGACAGGCAGGGGCGGGTTGTGGTGGAACCGGACCTCAGCGTCACCGGCCATCCGGAGGTCTTTGTGGCCGGTGATCAAGCCCATTTTGACCACGGCCTGGCCCATCCCCTTCCCGGCATTGCGCCGGTGGCCCTCCAGCAGGGGCGATGGATAGCCGCCAACATCCAGCTGCGCCTCAGGGGGACAGCAACACAACCCTTTCGCTATCAGAACAAGGGCCAGCTGGCCACCATCGGCCGCAGCCGCGCCATTTTCCAGTTTGGCCGTCTGCAGCTCTCAGGCTTTCTGGCCTGGCTGGCCTGGCTCATCGTCCATATCTACTACCTGATCGGTTTCAAGAATCGCGTCTTTGTCACCATGAACTGGGCCTGGTCATTTTTCAGCTTCCGGCGCGGGGCCCGCCTGATCATCAGCAAGGAGTGGCGCTTTTATACATCCTCAAAGAGCAACCAGAAGCCATAGTAACTTAATTACCCCACAGCCCCAGGAGGCCAACCATGGACATGTTTGAATTTGCAATCCAAATGGAAAAAGATGCGGAGACCCTGTACCTCAAGATGGCTGCCGAGGCCCAGGTGGAGGGCATCAAAAAGGTGCTGCTGATGCTGGCCGAAGAGGAGGCCAGACACCGCTTCACCATCGAGCAGCTCCAGAAGAAACAGGACATCAGCCCGGCCAAGGGGGTGGCCCTGGAGATCAAGACGGTCTTTGATGAACTGCGACATGATAAGAGTATCATGCAAATCTCGGAGGATGCCCTGGACGACTACCAGAAGGCCCTGAAGATTGAAGAAAAGGGCATTCAATTTTACAAAGAGCAGTTTGCCAAGGCCGAGGATGAAGCAAGCGCCAAGCTCTTTGAAGTCCTCATGAAACAGGAGAGCTACCACTACAAAACCGTTGAGAACGTCTTGGAGATGGTGCGCAAACCGCAATGGTGGGTGGAAGACGCCGAATTCAATCCCCGCGACAGCGAATATTATTAAGGGCGCAAAAAAGAGGATCTCTCTTGTAGGCCCTGCCCTGCCCGGGGCCAGGATTGACCAGCCATTATGGACCAGGACAACTACTTTCTGACCAGAGAGAAGGAGCGGCGGCGCCGCAGGTCACCTCTTTGGCTGGTCAATCTCCTTGTGACACTGGCCCCCGTGCGACAAGGTGGGGACATGGATCTGGTCGAGAATTTCATTGATGCCACTGAATACATCCCGCATGTCCCGGGACAGCTCCTCCCCACCGCTGCAGCGACGCCTGGTATCCCCCTGGCGCTGAGCCATAATGACCGCGTGGATTTCCTCCAAGGGCCTGACCACGCGGCGGCTCAGGGTGTGGATGAAGATCAAGCCCATGAAGAAGGCAGTGGCCGCCATAAAGACGATGCCCCAGGCCCCGGCATATCCCAGCTGCTGGGCATTCCGGTCTGCCCTGATCATGGCTTCCCGGTTTATCTGGCCCAGCCAGACAAGGGCGCTCACCAGCTGCTGACGGGCAACAGGGTCGCCGAGAAAGGCGTCATCTGCCACCGCCTTGATGCGATCAAGGGCGGCACCTTCGTCTACTTCGGTGATGTTCTGGCTGGCCCGCAGCAGGGCCGCTTGAAATTGCAAACGAAGATCTTGACCATTTTCAGCCCCATCTGCCAGGGCCAGGGCGGCAATCATATCCTCGCCGGCCTGCAGGGATCGTTCATTGCGCTCGATAATGATGGCAATGGCGGGCGCCATCCGCATAAAAATGCCCACCGCAGCCAGGGCCATGAGCAGATTCAACCCCACCATCATCCAGGCCCCCAGTCGGACAGCATGTGCAAGTCGCATCTCAGACCCCTTTTATCAATTTTGGGATGGCTGATTCCTTGGAAACGATCACCAGATTATCATCCTTCTGCAGCGGCTCACTGGGCGAAGGCTGCACAACGCGGCTTGGCGATCCTCGCCGTACAGCAACCACCATCACCCCAAAGCGCTTTGGCAGGGCAAGTTCCATCAAGCTTTTGCCGATCATGGAAGGATGCACTTTTATTTCGGTAAGCTGTAACTCCTCGCCCAAGGGCATATCCGCCACCACATTCCTGTAGATCAAACGATTGGCAAAACGTTTGCCGAATTCATGCTCCGGATTCACCACCAAATGCGCCCCCACCAGTTGGAGGATGCGCTGATGCAGGAGATTGTTGGCGCGGGCAATAATCCACGGCGCCCCCATTTGCCGCAGGAGCGCCGTGCAGATAATGGAGGCCTCCTTTGAATCGTCACCAATGGCGCACACCGCAGAATCTCGCTTGCCGGGCTGAAGAAGGGCAAGCTCTGTTTCATCGGTGGCGTCCATGACCAGGGCCTCGGTTGCAAAGGCCGCGGCCTCCTCCACCAGATTTTTCTGCCGATCAACAGCAAGAACTTCTGCACCCTTATCCGAGAGGGTGCGAGCCAATGACATGCCAAATTGACCGAGGCCGACAATGAGTATCTGTTGCGACATAATTTCAATCCTTACGTTAGGGTAATGCGTGCATCAAGGTAACGAGAAACGGTTCCTGGGCGGTGCTCGCTCAGGAGCATAAATAATGTCATGGGTCCAATACGGCCAATGAACATGGCCAGCATGACAATGACCTTGCCGATGCCGTCCAGGGCATCGGTGGCGCCGGTGGACAGACCCACGGTGCCCAGGGCCGATGTTACTTCAAAAATGAGATCCCGGCTGGAAATCTGCTGGGTGGTTTCCAGCATGATCACCATGACAAACCAGATCAATATACCGGAACCCATGATGGTGATGGCGCGATTAATGGTGGCCGGTGGAATGCGCCGATTATAGGCCACCACCTCATCGCGCCCCACAATGCTTGCCCAAAAGGTCATGGCCAAAACGCCCATAGTCGTGGTTTTGGCGCCGCCGGCCGTTCCTCCTGGACTGCCCCCAATGAACATGAAACAGAGCATGATCAGGAAGGTGGGCCCTATGACCCCGCTGATATCCACCGAATTGAAGCCGGCGGTGCGCAAGGTGACGGATTGGAACCAGGCATTGTGTATCTTGTCCGCCACGGACAATCCCGACAGGGCATTGCTCCATTCCAGAACCAGAAAGAAAAAAGTGCCGCTGACCAGGAGCACGGCGGTGGTGATCAGGGCCAGGCGGGCAACCAGGGGAACAGCTTTGCCGGCCAGCCAGCGCGGCACCATGAGGCTGGTGGCCGGGGCCATGCCGCCGAAGACAATGAGGATTGCCACCACATGGAGAACCAAAGGCTGGCCCTGGTACTCCACCAGACTGTTGCTTTGCAAGGCAAAGCCGGCATTACAGAATGCCGAAACTGCGGTGAATAAGCCGCGCCAGACAGCTTGCCACAACGGATCGCCCAGGGAGAAAAAAGAGCCGGCAAGAACAAGGGCGCCCACTGCTTCGGCTACAAAGGTGAATTTGATGATGGTGACCAACGACACCAAGAGATCGTGATGGCTGCTTTCTGTCATGGTCATCAGCATGCGTTCCTGCCGCAGGCTCAGGCGCTGCCCCATGGCGTGGAGGGCCACCGTGGTAATGGTCATGATCCCCAGCCCCCCAAGCTGGATTAAGAGCAGAATCAAAATCTGCCCGAACAAGGTGAAGGCCTGGGGGGTGTCCACCACAATAAGGCCGGTGACACAGACGGCACTCACCGCGGTAAAAGCGGCATCCACCAGGGAAAGGGTCTTGAGAGGCGTGGTGCCGGGCAAGAGCAGCAGGAGGGTGCCCAAGAGAGAGAGGGCCAGAAATGTGGAGAATAAAATCCGGGCAGGGTCATTGATAAGAACTTCCCACCACGGGCCATGCCGCTCAGGCGCCGGCGCTGAGCGGGGCAGAAGCAGACTTGTCACAAGGCCCAGGCCGAAGATAACCAGGGGGGCATGGCCGAGGAAAAAAGCCAGGCCCACTGCCCCGGCAGCCAGCCCCGGCACAATAAGCCAGGCCAGGCTATGGCCCTCTCCGGCACGGCGCCACTGCCAATGCGCTACCAGGATCTGGCTTACCAGGGCCGACACCGTGAGGGCGACATCACTCAGGAGATGGCCGCCGGCATCAACAAAGAGGGCAACCACAACCAGCAGAGGCGCGATGATTGCCGACCAGCGTGCCTGCAACAACGTGCGGTGCACGTCCAGGGGGCGTCCCCCCTGCTCTTTTGGCCTCCGGAAATCCACCAGGGCGTAACCGGCACTGATGATGGCCACTGCTCCCAGGAGGGCGGCAAGAGGATCTGCGGCAAGATAGGGAAAGAGAGCGGCCGCGCCGGTCAGGACGGCCAGCCCCCCGAACAGCCGGGCCAGCCCGGGACGGCGCAGGATGAAAAAGGCAGAGACCAGGCACGAGATGGCAGCAATTGCCGCTGTTGCCAGACGCCAGAAAGGCGGTATGCCACTGCCGGTCAGGGCAGCGGCAAAGATAAAGGGGGCCGGAGCCAGGGCCATTAATGCCCCCTCAACCCCCACCTGCCTCAAGGCGTAAGTACCCCTTGAGGGTGAAAAACGCGACGAATCTCTCATGGCCGGCAAGTATACCCGCATCCCCTAAATTGTCCACACTACCTTGTGCCGCTGAAGGGCCCGGCCGATTATCGGGATATCCGGCTACTCAAGGCAGGCCCGGCAGGCGTTATCCATCTCTCTCTGAGCCAAAGCCGTCTCACAGGTAGGGCAAAAAGAGCCGACAGAATCGGTTGCGCATAAGAGTCAGCAGATTCCCGGCCCCCGCCTGGGCAGGCAGCAGCGGTTTTGCGGCCCCGATTTTCCGGGCACATATCTTCTGCAGGGCGCCTGCCAGTTCCAGATCATAACATTCCATATTAAACTCGAAATTGAGGGCCAGACTGCGGGCATCCCAATTTGCCGACCCCAGGAGCACCCAGGCCCCGTCAACCACCATCAGTTTGGAGTGATCAAAGGGGGGCGGTGACATAAAGACCTTGCAGCCGGCGGCAAGCACCTCCTCCAGCCCTACGCCGGCCGCCCACTTCACCATGCGGAGATTGGGCTGCGCGGGCACGACTATCTGGACGTCAATGCCCCGCAACGCAGCCACGCAGAGAGCAGAGAGCAGCTCTGTGTCCGGCAGAAAATAGGGGGTGACGATCTGCACAGATCTCCTGGCCGTGGCCAGGGCCCCCATAATCACCAGGCGAATCTGATCAAAATCTTCATCCGGACCGTCGGCAATGCCCCGGGCCAGCCCCTCCCCAACCTCGGCAAGGGGAGGAAACCATCTCTCCCCGGTCAGTTTCTCACCAGTGGTGAAGGCCCAGTCTTCGGCAAATATTTTCTGCAGTTGCGCCACCACCGGCCCCTCAATCTGAAAATGGAGATCAGCGATGGGGTGCCCAGGTGGCGGCTCGAGAACATGACCGGCCTGGATATTCATGCCGCCGGTGAAACCGCTCCTGCCGTCCACCACAAGAAATTTCCGGTGATTGCGGAGATTGAGGTACTGGAAGCGCCAGGGCAGCATGGTCTGCATGAAACAGGCCACCGGGATGTTGTCCCGCCGCAACCGCCAGGTAATGGGAGGCAGGGAATACCTGGCGCCCACCCCGTCAAGGAGAACCCGCACCTCCACCCCGGCATCCTGGGCCTCCTTCAGGGCCGTCCGGAAGCGATTGCCCCACTGGTCATTGGCGAAGATGTACGAACAGAGGGAGATCGAGTGTCTGGCTGCCTTTATCCGGGCAAGCATGAGGGGATATGCCTGATCGCCATTCACCAGGGGCACCAGGCTATTGCCGCGCATCAGAGGCTGCCGGGTCACCTTCTCCGTCATCCGGCAGAGCATGGCCAGGCCGTTTGCAGCGGTGCAGGAAAGGCCCTCCACCTGGGAGGCCGAAACCACAGAACCCGCTTCCTGCAAGGGCACAGTTGCCCGGGAGGCATAACGGGTCTTGGCCCGCCTCCGGATTCTATTGACGCCAAAAAACCAATAGAGGACCACGCCCAGCAGAGGAGAAAACCAGACCAGCCCCAACCAGCCGGTGGCGGAACGGGTATCCTTCTTTTTTAGCAGGATATGGGCGGCAGTGGTCAAGATAACGGCCAGACCCAGCAAGGTGAGCAGATAGGGCCACATGGCTTCAACGAAATCTCTGATGAGCATAGATTATCCTCCCTTGTGCGCCTCTGGCGTTTCCCCTATAATCATTTAAAAACGGCGACAAGAGTGGCAAACAGAGGCGCCTGGCGTCCAACTCAAGGGAGGATGCATGAAAAATCTCATCACCAATTATTGGGACAGTAACTCGGAAACAATCATGACCATAGGCTACAACTTCCTGTTGGCAATTGTTATTTTGGTGGCCACTTTTTTCATAGCCCGGACCATTCGCCACACAATCTATCATGGCAAGGGCAAGGTTGCCCGACTTGATGCCACCCTGCGCCCTGTTTTTGCCGCCCTCTGCACCTATCTTGTCTATGTGGTGGGCCTGGTTGTTGTCCTTGACATTTTCGGGGTCAACACCACCAGTTTCATCGCCCTTCTGGGTGCTGCCGGCCTGGCGGTGGGCCTGGCCCTGAAAGATACCCTCACCAATATCGCGGCAGGCACCATGCTCCTTATTCTGCGGCCATTTCGCATTGGCGATTTTGTCGAGTTCGGGTCAACAATGGGGACGGTGAAAGAGATCAACCTCTTTACCACCATTCTGGAAACCTTTGACGGGCTCTATGTTGCTGCCCCAAACGGGGAGGTCTGGAGCAATACCATCACGAATTACAGCCGCAACGGCACCCGGCGGCTGGATCTGGTTGTCGGCATTTCCTATGGTGATTCCATGGATGTCGGCCTGGAGGTCTTGCGGCAGATAGGTGCGACTGAACCCAGATTCCTGAAGGATCCCGCCCCCCAGGCCATGGTGGTGGCCATGGCCGACAGTTCTGTCAATCTCCAGCTCAGGGGCTGGGCCACTAATGACGATTACTGGTCGACTCTCTGGGACGTCAATAAACGGCTCAAAGAAGAGGTGGAGGGGGCCGGTCTGACCATTCCCTTTCCCCAGCGCGACCTCCACATTGTGGACGGTGAAAAGCAGCCTCTCCCCGCCTAACTGCCCGTTGAAAAACTACTGCGCTCGAAGGTCTCTCTTCGTTCGCTATCTGCTGATGCGGCGTCAAAATTCGGCTCAGGTAAGCGAGCCTGCGAGACTC
>JAVLBA010000068.1:0-12896 GCA_031581485.1 Desulfurivibrionaceae bacterium
ACCAAGGCCGAGGCCATTCACGCCCAGCTCTACAGCAAGGCCATGGAGGCCGTCAAAACCGGTGTGGACCTTGACACCGCCGCCTTCTATCTCTGCCCGGTCTGCGGCTATATCGAGCTGGGCACCCCACCGGAACGCTGCCCCATCTGCGGCGCCAAGGCCCATATCTTTGAGCTGGTGGCCTGACAGAGGCTTGAAAAAACAATGCCTGCTGATGCGGCAAGCAGACAAAGGCGGCAGAGTATCTTCTCTGCCGCCTTTTTTCTCTCTTTTTTGAGGGCCAAGGCGCGCTTAGCCGCTCCGGACCATCTTTTTCCTCTGCCACAACCGATATCCCACCACCACAACCACCCCGGCAATATTGGGCAGCCAGACCACGGGTGTGTTCCAGGCAATACCGTCATAGAAATAATCAGTGAGGGGATAAAAGAACTTGGTGGGGAAATAATGGCGGGTATGAAAGGGGATATCGAGGAGAATATGAAAGGGCCAGGCCAGCATGGCAAAGGCCAGAGCCCTGTTTTGCCAGAACACCAGCAGGCAGACCAGCAGGGCAATGAGGAGGCTGTGACTGAGGTCATAGAGCAGAAAACACCAGGCCGGGATGATCTCTAAAGGCGGCTTGCCTGCCACATAATTGCCATTAAGCAGGCGGATAACCGCAAAGGCTCCGAAACTGACCATATCGGGCATGGCGCCGAAGGCCATGGCCAACCATGGTCTTCGGCGACCAAAGAGGCCATAGCCCCAGAGGCTGTGACTGAAAATATCCATATCCTTACTCCACCAGCGCCTCAGCCATGGTGACCCTCTTAATAAGCCATTCTTTCTCCTCCTTGTGCAGGACAAGTGTTGCCGGCGCCACCTCGGCAACCATCTCCTGGTTCGCCTGCTGGCGCTGAAGATGGACCGTGGCCTGCACCCGGGCCTCATTCTTCACCGGGACAGCCACATCCAGATCCGCAAGGGCTACCCTGACAACAGCATAGTTCCGGCGGTAATAGAGAAGATAGTGGATAAGCAGATCCTGCTCCAGGACCTGGTCATAATCCCGTTCCGGGACAAGAACCTGACAGCGGGCCGCCACCATGTCTTTAACCAGGCCCATCTTCACGGCCATCTGCAGCGGCGTCTCCGCCTCCTCCTTGCTCAGGGCCTGGCCAAGGTCGGCAAGCTGGCGCCTGATCACCTGCTTCTCGGAAAAATAAAAGGCCAGCCAGCCCCCCAAGGCAAGGCAGAGGGCCAGGAGCAGGGCCGTCATCTTTTTGGTCATAACCTCTCCATAGCAGAAAATGTGCTCAGCACGGCATACCTTTTTATGATTATACCTCTTCCTAAATCAATAGAGAACCAACAAGCCGGATTGATTGATAAAGATTTTGTGACCCCTGAAAGGGAGCAAAAAAGGTTTTTCCTGCCCCTCTTCCTTGTGATAAAAAGAAGAAATGTTGTCCGGAATGGAAAACCTGCACTGCCGGCGGTTAAGGCCAAGAACAACAAGAAATATGGAGGTACATTATGGATTTTAAAAAGATGGTGCCCTGGAACTGGTTTGCCGAAGAAGAGGGGGAGAGGGGTAAGACCATCCCGGTCCAGCACCATGAGCAACACCTGCCGGGCCTGCCGGTGCAGCCTTTACAGCAGCTGCAAAGCGAAATTGACCGGATGTTCAATAATTTCTTCCGCGGCTTTTCCCCGCCCCTGGCCGGCCTCAGCCCCTTGCCCTCTCTGCGGATCCCGGGCCTGCCGGAGGGTGTGATCAAGCCCAGCCTGGACATCAGCTCCTCAGAAAAAGAATACACCATCACAGTGGAGGTGCCGGGTGTTGAGGACAAGGATGTCAAGGTCGAGGTGAACGGCAACAACCTGATCATCAACGGCGAAAAAAAGCAGGAAACCAAAGAGAAGGAGAAAAATTTTTATCGGGAGGAGCGCTGCTACGGCTCTTTTCAGCGTGTTCTCTCTCTGCCGGAGGATGCCGAGAAGGACAAAATCAAGGCCTCTTTTAAAAAGGGCGTTCTCAACCTGACCATTCCCCGCCAGGCCGTTCCCGCCTCCCAGGTCAAAAAGATCGAGATTGAGAGTAAGGAATAGCAGATGCCCCGCTGCAGGCAACTCTAGAGAGAGCGAGAAAGGTATCAAGACGCCTTACTCTCTTATTTCTCTCTCTCTCTCTCCCGCCGGGATAGAGGAAAAAAGGGCCACCGGGGTCAGGCCGTTATCAAGACAATAAAAAAGGCGGCAGAGGCCTCATGGCCTCTGCCGCCTTTTTTATGTGGCACCAGTCAAAAAGAGCTCAGGACTTGATGTCGAGCAGGTTGCCGATCATCTCGTCCCCGGCCTGGATCATCTTGATATTGGCCCTATAGCTGGTCTTGGAAATCATCATGGTGGTGAACTCCGTGGCCAGATCAACATTGGAATTCTCCACAAAACCAGGAGCCGACCCCGGGGGAGCGCTGCTGCCGGGGAGCGCCGGAGAGGTGGAACGCTCCACGGAAGCGACAGCAACTCCCAGCCCCACCTGACTGGAGCCGGCGGCCGTGGCAATCTCCTGGCTGGCGACTTCCTGCAGGGTGACGCGGGTGGCCTGGTAGCCCTCGGTGTTCACATTGGCGACATTATTGGCCGTTGACTGCACCTTGGTGGCCAAAGAGGTAAGGGCAGAGAGTGACGTGTTGATTCCTGAAACCATGGTGCATCCCTCCTTCCAAAGAACAACCCTTAAAAACAGGCGTGAAAAATAGCGTATAATTAATTATATATTAATCATTATTGCCCTTTTTCACAAAAAAAATTATCAGTGCGCTCCTAGCAGGACCAACTTTCCCCTTTGCCCCCTGAAAAACATGCCGGAATTTCTCCTCCATAACGGCCTGCCCGTCCTTTTTCTGATCAGCTTTATGGCCGCCACCATTCTGCCTCTGGGCTCGGAGTGGCTGCTGGTGGCCCTGATCCTCCAGGCCCATGATGTGGGCCATCTGGTGGCGGTGGCCACCCTGGGCAATTTCCTGGGGGCGTGCACCACCTATGCCCTGGGCATCTGGGGCTCCGCCTTTATTATGGAAAAAATCCTGCGCATCAGGCCTGAGCAGGTGGCCAGGGCAACCCGCCTCTACCAACGATATGGCTCCTGGTCTCTCCTGCTCTCCTGGCTGCCGGTGATCGGCGATCCCCTCTGCCTGGTGGGCGGCTCACTGCGTCTCAACTTTTTTCGCTTTTCCCTGCTGACCTTCAGCGGCAAACTGGCGCGTTACGGCCTCATTGCCTCGGTAACCGCCGCCACCATGGGCTGATTTTTTATCTGCGCCATCATCAATAACCAAAACCCACCAAGGAGAAAAATGGCTGAACTCACACTGGAGAAAAATCAGGCCGCTGTAGTCCTCACCGCCGACGAGGGGAATATCGAAGTGGATATTGCCTTTGATCAGGAAGAGGGGCTGGCCGGCCAGATCTGCAAGGCCCTGGCCATGAAGCTCATCCAGGACGAGGCCTTCCGCGAGGATCTCCTGGGCATGATTACGGAAAGCCAGGAGAGTGCATAAGTACTCTTTTATTTTGCGCGCCGAACCACTATCATAAGAAGCACACCTCATCAAATTTTGCCAAGGAGACCCTCATGCAAAAATATGTCTGTACTGTCTGCGGCTATGTCTATGACCCTGAGATTGGTGACGAAAACGCCGGCATTGCGCCGGGCACCGCCTTTAAGGACCTGCCTGAGACCTGGGTCTGCCCCCTGTGCGGGGCCGGCAAGGGTGCCTTTGAACCTGAGGAATGATTTTTTAAAGGCCACGCCTTCTCGGCTTAGCCCTTGTAGCCCCTGTCCACCGGCAGATCGGCCTGGGCGGCCGAGGAGACGGCCAGCTCGTCGCAGCGCTCGTTGAACTCATTGCCGGCGTGGCCCTTTACCCATCTGAAATCAATCTTCAGCCCCTCGGTGAGCTCAAGAAGCTCGGCCCACAGGTCCGGGTTGACGGCCGGCTGCTTGTCCGCCTTGAGCCAGCCCCTTTGCCGCCAGTTCCGGGCCCAGCCCTTGGTGATACCGTGCACCACATACTGGGAATCGGAATAGAGGCTGATGGACTTTGCCGTGTCCTTGATCTTGCGCAGGGCCACGATGCAGCCCATCAGCTCCATGCGGTTATTGGTGGTCAAACGGTAGCCCCCGGAAAATTCCCGGCGCTCGCCGTTCTCCATCATCACCACGCCGAAACCGCCGGGGCCTGGGTTAAACCGGGCCCCGCCATCGGTATAGATGACAATCTCCCCTTCCCGGGCCGCTCTGGCCGGTGCCGGCCTGGCCTTGCCGCTGTCCTTGGCCTTCCGCGCCGGGCCCGGGTAGACGGGATTCTTGATCCAGGCCTCGGCCTCGGCCCTGGTGGCAAAGCCCTTGTACCTGGCCCCGGCAAAGGTCATGACCTGGGCCTGGGCCTCGGGCCAGCTGGTATAGATGCCCGGCTTGCGGCCGGCGGCAATGGCGTAGAATTTCTTCTTTTCAGCCATTTGTTTCTCCTTCTTCTGGTCTCTTAATTTGGGGTCACCCTTTCTGCGGCAAGCCGCTGGTCAGCCAGATCATCCCGGCCGGCCAGTTGTCCGCAGGCGGCCGAGATGTCGCTGCCCCGGCTCTGGCGGATCAAGGTGTTGTAGCCGGCATCCCGCAGCACCTTCTGAAAGGCCAGGATCGTCTCCTCAGCGGGGCGGCCATAGGGCAGCTCTGCACATTCATTATAGGGCAACAGATTGATCCGGCAGGAAAGTCCGGTGAGCCTGGCGGCCAGGGCGCGGGCCTGGTCCGGCCCATCATTGACATCCCGCAACAGAATATACTCAATCAAAATAACGCCCTTCTTGGCCAGGGGATAGTCGCGACAGGCGGCCAGCAGCCGCTCCACCCCATAGCTTCTGTTCACCGGCATAAGCTGGCTGCGGATCGCATCATCCGCGGCATGGAGGGAAATGGCCAGGTTGACCAGGCCTGTCCGGCCCAGATCGGCAATCCTCGGCACCAGGCCGCAGGTGGAGACCGTGACCCGCCGCCTGGTGAGGCCCAATCCCTCCTCGGCCATGAGGATGGTCAGCGCCGTGATCAGGTTGTCATAATTGGCCAGGGGCTCGCCCATACCCATGAAAACCAGGTTGTTGATAAATTCGCGATGGGTGCCCCGGCTGATGCCCCTGGCCACCATATCCTCCATGACGGCCAGTACCTGATTGACAATCTCAGCCGGCAAAAGGTTTCGTTTCAGCCCCAGGCGGCCGGTAAGGCAGAAGGCGCAGGCCATGGCACAGCCCACCTGGGAGGAAAGGCAGAGGGTGTGGCGCTCTCCTTCGGGGATGAGCACGCTTTCAATCTGGGCGCCATCCTCCAGGACAAAGAGATACTTGCGGGTATTATCGGCAGAGACCTCCACCTTGGCCGGGGTCAGGGTAGAGGTCCTGGCCTGGTCCCTGAGGCGATCGCGGATCTCTTTTTTGACTGTTGCCATGGCGCTGAGATCGTGGCTTCCGGGCCGCATGAGCCAGTTCATGACATGGCGGGCCCGGCCCGGAGGGAGACCGAGGCTGGCCAGAAAATCGGCGAGCTGGGGCAGGGTGAGATTTTTCAGGTCTGTTTTAGGGGCGGCAGAGGCAATCATGGGCAGCAACAATGAACAAGATGATATTTAAGGGAAACCTTGAGAATCCCCTCCAGACAACCCATCATTATGCCAGGTTCCGCCCCCCGGGTCATCAAGAAAATCATGGACAACCGGGGCGTTTGCCGTTATCTGAGGAACCATGAATTCCCATGAACGCTCCATCCTCGGCGTGACCTGCTTTGGTCATTTCATGAGCCATTTTAATATGCTGGTTTTTCCAGCCCTGCTCCTGCCCCTGGCTGGGTCCCTGGGACTCTCCATGACCGTCACCCTGGCGCTCTCCTTCTGGATGTATCTGCTCTTCGGCCTTACCGCCCTGCCCTGGGGCCTGGCTGCCGACCGTTTCGGGCCCCGCCGCCTGCTCGCCCTTTTCCATGTGGGCGCCGGTCTCTGCGCCTTATGGGCCGCCTTGCAGATCAACAATCCAGAGCAGCTCTGGCTGGCCCTGGCCGGTATCGGTCTTTTTTCCGGGATCTACCATCCGGCCGGCCTGGGGTGGATTGCCCGCGAAGTGGCGCAGACCAGCCGGGGCATGGCCTATAACGGCATATTCGGCAACCTCGGCCTGGCCACGGCACCCCTTCTGGCCGGCACAATCAACTACCTGTGGGGCGCCGCCATGGTCTATCTGGTGGTGGGGCTGATGAATCTGAGCGGCCTGCTCCTCCTGCACCGGATAAAGACCACTTCCCCCGCCTCCGCCCCCCTGAAGAAAAAAGAGTCGGCCAACTCCCTCCCCGCCTTCCTCCTCCTGCTGGCGGCCATGACTCTGGGCGGCATTGTCTATCGCGCCACCTCCATCACCCTGCCCTCCTATCTTGAACTGCAGACCGGCGACCTCTACCAGGGGCTGACCAATCTCACCGGCGGCCTGGGCTCGGCCAATGTGGTGGCCACCCTTTTCACCTCCCTCATCTACTTCGTGGGCATGGCAGGTCAATATGCCGGCGGCGTGATGGGGGAACGGTTCCGGCTCACCAGCGGCTACATCCTCTTTCACCTGATCACCATCCCCATGGCCCTGCTCATGGCCGCCACCACCAACAGCCTGCTGGTCTTCTTTGCCATGATCCATGCCTTTTTTCTGCTGGGCATGCAGCCCCTGGAAAACACCCTGGTGGCCCGCCTCACTCCGGCCAACTTCCTGAGCTCCGCCTACGGCATCAAGTTCATCCTCACCTTCGGAGTGGGAGCGCTCAGTGTCAAGATGGTGGGCCTGGTCAAGGCGGGATGGGGCTTTGGTGCCGTCTACCAGAGCCTGGCCGGCATCTCCACCCTGCTGGTGCTCACCATCCTCATTCTCATCAAGGCCAGGGGCCGCACCCCCCAAGCCATGGGCTGAACTGCGGCCCGCCCTGCTCTTATCGGCCCATAGAGGTTGACGCCGGCCAGAGCAGGGAAGTATGCTCCCTGAGAAGGAAAAAGGCCCTGCTTGCCGTCCTGGCAGGGGGCGCTGCCCCTGAGTCAGGAGAGACCAAAAAAGAACCCCCAAATTACCAGGCCGCACCCCGTTGCACCCTTGCGGCCGCTCAGCCCCGGACATACCTGTGACCAATAACGATATCCTACGCCGTCTCCGCTACACCTTTGATTTTGACGATTCCAAAATGATGGCGCTCTTTGCCCTGGCCGGCCAGCCGGTAACCCGGACCCAGCTCAGCAATTGGCTGAAAAAAGAGGATGCTCCTGACTCTCAGGAATGCAGCGATCCGGAACTGGCCGCCTTCCTTGATGGCCTCATTGCCGATAAACGGGGCAAAAAAGAAGGGCCGCCCCCCTTGCCCCAAAAGCGGTTGACCAACAATATCATCATCAGAAAATTAAAAATCGCCCTGGAGCTGAAGGATGAAGATATCCTGGCGATGCTGGACCTGGCCCGGATGACCATGAGCAAGCATGAATTAAGCGCCTTTTTCCGGAAACCCGACCACAAACATTACCGTGACTGCAAGGATCAGGTTCTGCGCCATTTCCTCAAGGGCCTGCAACGCACCTATCGCCCTGAGCCGGCCGGCAAAGAGGGCTTCCAGTGGAAACAGGGCCCGTCTTAAGCCAGGGAAGATAATGGCTTAAGGCTGGATATCACCGGCTGCGGCGTGCTATCCTGAAGGCAGCACAGAAGCGGCCCGCTTAGGCTGGCCCTCTGGATTCACTCCTTGAAAAAAGGCGGCATCCTGACCATGAAAGAAAACATCCTTGATCGTTATGGCCGCACCAGAGACAAGAAGGTCATCATCGATATTGCGGCGGAAAATATCGGAGATCTCTACAATGATCTCGACAAATATGCGCCGTACCGGAAAAAAGAGCTCGATCCCAATCTGGTGGCCTACCTCCTTGACTCGGCAAGGGAAATCGGCAAAGAAGATTTTGTCATTCACTTGCACATCAGCGCCGGCGCGGAGCCCGGCGTGACCTCGCAGGTACAAACCAGTATCCACAATTTTTTTCTCTATCTCGTTAATCTTGAGTTGCGCACCCTGTCCCACATGGCCCGCTCCTCCCTGATCCTCTTTGCCATCGGCGTGGTCATCCTTTTCCTCTCCGTCTGGATCAATCAACAATATGCGGGCCAGGAGTCGGTCATTGCCGATGTCTTTGCGGAAGGACTCAATGTGGCGGCCTGGGTCTCGCTCTGGTATGCCCTTGCCAATCTGCTTATCAACTGGGCCTCCCATCGCCAGGAGATACAAATGTATCGCCGCATCGCCAAGGCACCAGTGCTGTTCCGTGAGAGCCCGCCGGACCGGCAGCAGCCCCAAGAGCCGGCCGCCACCCCCTGAACCAGCTGCTGGTTCTTCCTGAAAAAAAGGATAAAAAAAGGGTGGAGGCACCCTGCCCCCTCCCTTGCTGGTCACCCTGACCCCTGACCATCGCTCCCTTAAAGCTGCAGGGGTTTCTCCCCCTGTTTGCCCTGGCCGAGGACGGACATGGCCGTGGTCACCATGCCGGCGACATCGCCCAGGTTGGCGGGGATGATCATGGTGTTGGTCTCTTTGGCCAGTTTGCCGAATTCTCCAATATACTTCTCGGCCACCCGCAGATTGGCAGCGGTTTCACCGCCGTCCAGGGTAAGGGTCTCGGCAATCTTTCTGATCCCCTCGGCAGTGGCCTCGGCAATGAGTTCAATCTCTCGGGCATAGCCCTCGGCCTCATTGATCTTCTTTTGCTTTTCACCCTCGGAGACGGCAATGGCCTCCCGCTTCAGGCCTTCGGCCCGATTGATGCGCGACTGCCTGTCCCCTTCCGAGGTGGCAATGGTGGCCCGTTTTTCCCGCTCGGCCTTCATCTGTTTTTCCATGGCCTCCATAACGCTCCGGGGCGGCGTAATGTCCTTGATCTCATAACGGAGCACCTTGATTCCCCAGTTCTGGGCCGCCTCGTCGATAATAGCCACCACCTGCTGGTTCAGGCTCTCCCGTTCCTCGAAGGTGCGGTCAAGTTCAATCTTGCCGATCACCGAACGCAGGGAGGTCTGGGCCAGCTGGCTGGCGGCGAAATGGTAGTCGTCAATGCCATAGGCCGACCGCTTGCTGTCCATGACCTGCAGATAGAGTAAACCATCCACCGCGACCGAGACATTATCGGTGGTTACACAATCCTGGGAAGGGATGTCCACCACCTGTTCCTTGAGGGTACGGCGGTAGGCGACCTTATCCAGAAAAGGGATCAGGATGTGAAAGCCGGCACTGAGGGTCTGGCTGTACTTACCGACCCGCTCCACAATAAATTCGGAGCGCTGGGGCACGATAATGGCGGTTTTGATCAACAAGACAATGATAATGGCCGCGATGATAGCGACCACGACTAATGATTCACCCATTTCTTCTCCTTTGCCCTCTTTTTATAAGGGTTTTACTTTGAAGGTGAGCCCTTCGTCCGCGGTCTGGCTCACAATAATGACACTCTGTCCTTTGGCGATTTCCTCATCCGCCACGGCCCGCCAGAAAGTACCTTCCATCTTGATCTCGCCGGGCAGATGGGGGGTTATGGCCTGGGTCACCTGGGCGGTCTTGCCTCTTTTCGACTCCATACCGCCATCATCCTCATCCTGGCGGATGGAGCCCTTGAAGGTCTGGAGGCTGTATTTGCGCAGGCCAAAGAGCGAAACAAGGGAGACCACCACAAAGAGGATGACCTGGCCGGTGACAGTGATGTTTGTCCCCCAGGTAATGATGGCGGCAATCCAGCAGCCCACCGTAAAAAAGATGAGGATAAAGCCGGGCAGGGCCATCTCGCCCACCAAAAAGACCACGCCCAGAAGAAACCAGATAAGCTGCGGTGAAAGGGTCATGTGGTGACTCGCGGAAAAGGGTTGAAAAAAAAGGATGGAGCGGGCCCCCTTGGCCTTCCTCCTTTCTGCAGACTGGCTACCTTACCCTATTGTGGTCTGAAAAAGGGGGATTTTCTCCCTGTCATCCATAAGCAATCGCTGCTGCATCCTAGTACTCCGTAAAAGGTAAATGTACGTGTAGAATTTCGTTATTGCATACCAACCACAAAGACACGAAGGCACAAAGAAAAACATAAAAACAAGAAGCTCTTCGTGTTTTTGTACCCCTCAAGGGGGTATTAAAAAGAATGCCTTTGTGGTTAAAGGCAGAGTTACATAACTATACGAAACTTTAAGTGATACACTGCTCTAGCCAAGCAGGGCCAGGGCGGCGTGACTGATCTCCTCCAGGGCCTCTTGCGGGTAATTGGCCATGGCCAGGACCATGATGCCGGAGCTGGCCGCGGCTATGGCCCCGGCCCCGGCCCGGCAATCAAAATCAGGGGAGAGCTCCCCCTGGGCAACACCTCTCTGCAGGCGGGCCTGGACCATATCCCGCTCCTGATGAAAGAGGGCCGCCGCCATCTCCCTGGTCTGTTCATCGTGCTGGCCACCCTCCAGCACCGAGAGGACCATCAGACAGCCCCCCGGGGTCTGCTCGCTGAAATGCATGGCGATGACGGCGCTGAGCCAGCCGGCCAGGGCCTCCCGACAGGTGAGGGCCTCGGCCATGGTGGTCGTCAGCAGCTCTTCCACCTGGAGGCGGTAGAGGGCCAGGCATTTCTGAAAGAGGGCGCGCTTATTGCCGAAGGTGTTGTAGATACTGGAGCGCTTGAGGCCGGTGGCCTGCTCCAGATCCTGGATAGAGGTGGCGCTGTAGCCCCGGGCCCAGAAAAGATGCATGGCCGCGGCCAGGGCCTTATCCTTGTCAAACTGTCTCATCCTGCCCATGAAGCGCTGCGCCCCTCTTTTATTATTGATCATTACAAAAAACTTGACCCCTGAGTCAGGCAGGTTATCTTATTGTACTGATTAGTACAATTTATTTTTGCCGTCACCACAGGCTGCAAGGCTTTCGGGTGACGCCTTATGAGGAGGTGCCATGAAACAGGCAACAAGTGCGCTGGTTATTTTGCTGGTAATGGGGATAACCCTTCCGGCCTTTGGCCGGCCTGAAACACGTTATGACGCGACCACCAAGACCTGCCGCACCCTGGACCACGGCCCCCTGGAATGGGAGAGCCGCCCCTGGGGCAAGGGCGGCAAGATCTTCAGAAATCTCTGCCAGGGCTGTCATTACCCCGACAATGACCAGGGGGCCCCTTTTCTATGGGCAGAGTCGAAAACATCCAAGGCCTGGAACCGGGTTTTCAGCCAGAGATATCCCCAATGTGCCCAGGACGGCTCCTGGGACTCCATGACCCTGGAAGAGCAGCTCATGGTCAACGATTATCTCTTCCGCTGGGGCAAAAACAGCCGGGACGTCAATGATAATGCCTGACGCTAAACACCCTCTCCCGGTCGGGAGACACCAATGAAAAAGGCGGCGGTCAAGGAGTAGCTTGGCCGCCGCCTTTTTTTATACCATCCCAGCCCCTCCGACTCAGCTCCCCGCTAAAAGACCGCCCCGCCTCCGGCCCCGGGAGGCCACGGCCTTATGGATAACCAGTCTCCGGCCCTCTTCGGTGCCGGCCTCATAGGAGCCGCGGTAGAGCTTTGCCCCTTTGTGGCTGACTTTTCGCAGCCGGGGATGGCGCTGGCGGCAAAAGCAGACCAGGCCCTGGTCCTGACTGCAGATCAGGGCATTACTCAGGGCACCCGGGTCGGCCATGGCCTGTTGTTCCTGGCTGCGCAGCCTGGCCGCAAAGCCCTTGAGCACCCCCAGGTGGTAGGATCTTTTTTCCCGGCCCGGCACCCCGCCCAGCCGCCGGAACCCCTGCCACAGGACCTCCAGCCGCTTGCCGAGGAAAAAATAGACATACTCGGCCACTGCCAGATTTTCCGCCGCGCCCATGAGTTCGATAACCCGGTGGCTCTTTCCTGAGCCGGCGTCATACTGGCGGCCGATAATCACCTGCACATAGAAAAAATCCTTGAGGATGGCGGCGATGGCCCGCTGCACGGCCGTGATCTGTTGCCGGCCTTCATTGATAATGAGAGAGTCGTAGCGGCTCGAAATCTGCTGCTCAATCCTGCTGATATTATGCCGGCGCAGCAATAGATTGGCCTTGGCCATGGCCAGGGCGGCTTCATGCTCATTGGTGCTTTGGGCCAGGGAGAAGAGTTTTTCCACCTTGGTAAGGATGGCCACGGGCTGCGGCCCGGCTTCCGCACCCTTAAAAAAGAGGGGAATGGTGCCCGTGGCCCGGCAAAACCGGGGATGGACCCCCACTTTGCGACACGCCTCACCAAAGGCCGAACCGTGCGGCCTTTGGTGCCCCTGGCCCATCACCTCATGGACATATTGATGGGCCATCTCGTGCCTGAGCACCTCCAGGACCACATCCCAGCTATGCTCCCTGATCAGCCAGTCAGCGATTTTCAGACTGGCAAAGCCGGCCGTCCAGGAACCGGCTTTGCTGCTATCCTCCATAATCTCCAGGACCGGGGGGGTGAGGTCCAGGCGGTGGAGCCAGCAGATCTGCCGGTGTTCAGCGACAAGCTGCCGCAACCAGGCCTGCTGCTGCGCCCTTGAGCTGGCCGCCATCACAGCCCGCCGGCCCGGCAGAGGCCTGGAAAAGGAATATTTTTTTTGAACTTTTTCACCTGGTCACCCTCTTTTTGTCAGGGCCCTGGCCCCTGGTTCAGAAAGAAAGGAGCCGACCTGCCCTGACCGTGACATTCCTATCAAAACCGTTTATAATAAATTGTTGTTTACAGACAACAACATCCTCTTCCCCTGTCAATACCTGCATGCGCTTCCTTCTCTATAACATACGCTATGCCACCGGTAGCGGCGCCCGCTTTCACCTGCCGCT
>JAVLBA010000069.1:0-12475 GCA_031581485.1 Desulfurivibrionaceae bacterium
GGTCTGGTGCTCTGCAGCAAGCACACCTCACTCACAGGGGCGATCTGTGCTGAAGGCGCTCTGGCGTTGCAAGGTAAGCATAAAAGTGGTCAGAGCTGATTTTGGAATATGTTCGGGGTTTTCAGGAAGAAAAATAAAAAGGCGGTGAAGATGTTATCTTCACCGCTTTAAATGACTGGTACCGGAGGTCGGAATCGAACCGACATGGGGTTGCCCCCGCGGGATTTTGAGTCCCGTGCGTCTACCTATTTCACCACTCCGGCTTGTGTATCTCCGCCTCCGGTTGTACTGGAGGCGTGGGTCAATATAGAACAGGATCCCTCCGGGTGTCAAGACTTTCAGGCGTCCTTCAGTTCCGGGGGATTGAGCGTGTAGAGTTTGTAAAATTTGGCGATGTATTCGGCCCCGGAAGCCAGGGTGAGAAACAGGGCCACATAGAGGATCAGCCGCCCTATTTCATGGAGATGGGGGATGGGCAGTATGCCCAGGGGAAACATCAGGGTGGCCAGGGCCACAATCTGAATAAAGGTCTTCCACTTCCCCAAGCCGCTGGCGGCAATGACCAGGCCGGAGGAGGCGGCCACGCCGCGCAGGCCCGTGATAATCAGCTCCCGGGCCAGGATGAGGAAGGCGACCACCGCGGATACTCTGCCCATGGGGATGAGCATGATGAGTGCGGCCGTGATCAGAATCTTGTCGGCCAGGGGGTCCATCAACTTGCCAAAGGAGGTCTGCACCTCCCAGCGGCGGGCCAGAAAGCCGTCAAGATAGTCGCTGATGGCGCCCAGGACAAAGAGGCCGAAGCCCACCAGGGCCAGCCACTCTTCCACGCCGGGCTGCAGGCAGAAAAGCAAAAAGGGCACCACCATGAAGCGGAAGGCGGTGAGAAGATTGGGTATGGCTGAGAGGCTCACGGCAGGTCGGGGTAGATTTTATTGTTTATATTGCGCTGGTATTTCTGGAGCACAGAGCGCACATATTTCTTTGTTTCGGCAAAGGGCGGGATGCTTTTGTACCTTTTGACATTGCCGGGCCCGGCATTATAGGCGGCCAGGGCCAGACGCACATTGTCATCGAACATGTCGAGCATCTGGCGCAGATAGGAGCAGCCCCCCTCGATATTCTGACGGGCATTAAAGCTGTTGCGGACCTGCAGATCACCGGCGGTGCCCGGCATGAGCTGCATCAGGCCCCTGGCTCCCCGGGGCGACACGGCATAACTGTCGAAATTGGACTCCATCTCCACCACGGCTTTTACCAGATGGGGGTCAAGGGTATATCTTTCGGCTGCTTCCCGGATAAAATAATCATACTCGCGGATATCTGCCTGCTTGCGGTACTTGCGCAGATACGCCGCCTTGTTCTTGTCATTGAAGCGCGGATCATTGGGGGCATTGGAAAAATGCACGGTGCCCTTGTCATCCACGAAGGAGTAGATCTCCGCGGCAGCCGGCGCGGCCGTCATGACCAGCAGGGTGAGACAGAGACCCATGTTCCCAAAGAAAGAAATAAGCATTCAGTCATACTAGCTATTTTCAAAACAACGGGCAAGCAGTTGTTCTGAACTTTGCACGCCGCTTATTTCTGGCGCTTTTCCCAGTCCTTCAGAAAGCTCTCCATGCCCAGGTCGGTGAGCGGGTGTTTGGCCAGCTGGGCAATGACCTTGAAGGGTATGGTGGCGATATGGGCGCCGATCAGGGCGGCGTCCATGACGTGCATGGGGCTGCGGACACTGGCCACAATAACCTCGGACTGATAGCCGTAATTATCATAAATGTTCATGATGTCGCTGACCAGGTCCATGCCGTTCTGGGCAATATCATCCAGCCGGCCGACAAAGGGGCTGACATAGGTGGCGCCGGCCTTGGCGGCGAGCAGGGCCTGGGCCGTGGAGAAGACCAGGGTGACGTTGGTCTTGATGCCCTCGGCGCTGAAGGCCTTGGTGGCCTTGAGTCCGTCGGTGGTCATGGGCACCTTGATGACGATATTGTCGCTGATCTTGGCCAGTTCGCGGCCTTCCTGCAACATGCCGGCGCTGTCCAAGGCAATGACCTCGGCGCTGATGGGGCCGTCCACGATCTTGGCGATCTCGGTGATGATCTCTTCAAAGGGCTTGTTCTCCCGGGAAATCAGGGTGGGGTTGGTGGTGACGCCGTCCACCATGCCCATTTCCACGGCCTTTTGGATCTCTTCAATATTGGCGGTATCTATAAAAAATTTCATGAATCACTCCTTTCTTGGTGTTCGGTAAATGTGTCGAGGCATTCTTGACTGCAGAAATAATAGGTCTTGCCCCCCTGCACCACGGAGAGCGACTGACTCTCCGGGACATAGGTGTGGCAAATCGGGTCTTCGGCCAGGGTGTCCTGGACCTGGATTTCGGGATTCTTTTTGGGGACGGCCTTCTTTTTCCTGCCGCCAAAGAGAAGGCGGTAGAGGATGTAGAACAAGACGGCAAGGATGAGGAGTCGTATGGGATGCATGGTTTCTTAGCTCCACCTTGTTTTTTCGACGTGTTCCGGGCTCTGCAGGGCCGTCTGCATCTGCTTCGAGGTCAGGCCCAGGCCGGGATGGAGATGGTCCGGGGCGATCTCCACCAGGGGGGCCAGGACAAAGAGGCGGCTGCTGATGCCCGGGTGGGGAACCTCCAGGTCATCATCCCTGATGATCTGGTCATCATAGTAGAGGATATCCAGGTCAATGGTGCGGTCGTGGCCGGCGCTGCGGTCCCGGCCCATCTCTCTTTCCGTGGCCAGCATAACGGCCAGCAACTCGCGGGGGGCAAGGCTGGTTTCCAGGACGCCCACCGCATTGGTGAACCAGTGGCTGGTGGTGATCCCCACCGGCTCGGATTTGTACGGTGAGGAGAGGCTGAGCGGGGTCACCCCCTTGGTCTGCCCCAGGCGCTTCCAGGCCTGTTGCAGGTTGCGGGGGCCCTCGCCGAGATTGGAGCCTAATCCGATAAATACCAGGGCCATAGCCTTTTTTCACCGTTGAATTTGTGGTTGTCTGCCGGGGGCCGAGCTCTGTTGCCGCTTGCGGTGGCCTTTCTGGTTACAGGTCCGTGAGGTCCAGGACGTCGAACATGGTGAACATGCCTTTCTTTTTGTCCGCCAGCCAGGCCGCGGCCTGGACAGCGCCGCGGGCAAAATTGTCCCGGTTATGGGCCCGGTGGGTCAGTTCAATACGTTCGCCCGGTCCGCAATAATAGATGGTGTGTTCGCCGACAATATCGCCGCCGCGCACGGTCTGGATGCCGATCTCGCTCTTGGAGCGTTCGCCGATGATGCCGTTGCGTTCGTAGACCCCCACCTTGCCCAGGTCCCGCCCCACGCCTTCGGCCAGCATCTCGCCCAGGCGCAGGGCCGTGCCGCTGGGGGCGTCCTTCTTCAGGTTGTGATGGGCCTCAACGATCTCCATGTCATAGTCGTCGCCCAGGATGGAGGCTATTTTCTTGGCGATCTTGAACATGACATTGACCCCCACCGCCATGTTGGCGGACTGGACAATGGGTATCTGGGCGGAGAAGATCCGCAGCTCGGCGAGATTTTTCTGGCTGAGACCGGTGGTGCCGATCACCATGCCCTTTTGATGGCTGGCGCAGATGGCGGCAAAGGCCATGGTGGCGGCGTGGAAGGTGAAGTCGATGACCACATCACCCTGGTCAATGATCTCCTCCAGGCCGGCGGCAATGGGGACGCCCACGGTGCCGTAGCCCCCTATTTCGCCCATGTCCCTGCCCACGGCCGGGCTGTCTGGCTGTTCAAAGCCCCCGGCCAGGGTGAGATTGGGGTTCTGGTGCACCATGGCGCCGATCCGTTGCCCCATCCGGCCACTGGCGCCGGCAATAATTACCTTTGTCATGATCTTTCCTCTTTAATGTGGTCCCGGCCTGCACGGCAGACCCGGCAGGCTCTGTGCTTTTTCTCTAAAACGCCTTTGCCCAGGCCTAGAGCAGTCCCTGGGCCTTGAGGACCTCGCTCATCCGGGCCACGGCATCGTCCGCCATGGTCCACAGGGGCTGGCGCGGGGTGGCGGACCTTATTTTGCCCATCAGCTCCAGGGCCTTCTTGGCCGGCACCGGGTTGGTGTCGAAAAACATGGAACCCATCAGGGGGAAGAGCTGATACTGGAGGGCCCGGGCCTTTGCCACATCTCCGGCCAGGGCGGCGTTCATCAGGTCGGACATGCCCTTGGGATGGACGTTGGAGCTTACCGAGATGACGCCGGTACCGCCCAGAAGCACCAGGGCCAGGGCCGTGAAGTCATCACCGGAGAGGACGGCAAAGTCATCCGGGCAGCGGCTGATCACGTCACAGGCCCGGTTCATGTCGGCGGTGGCCTCCTTGATGCCGACAATATTGGGCACCTGGGCGCAGCGGGCCACGGTGGCGGCGGCCAGATCAATGGAGGTCCGGCTGGGCACATTATAGAGGATAATGGGGATGTCCACGGCCTCGGCCACGCTTTTGAAATGCTGGTACAGGCCTTCCTGGGAGGGCTTGTTGTAATAGGGGGTGATGACCAGGGCGCCTGCTGCCCCTGCGTCCTTGGCGTGCCTGGTGAGCTCAATGGTCTCGCTGGTGGAGTTGGAGCCGCTGCCGGCCAGAACCGGCACCCGGCCGGCCACGGTCTCGACGGTGAGTTCCACCACCCGGTGGTGTTCGGCATGACTCAGGGTAGCAGATTCGCCGGTGGTGCCACAGGGTACGATGCCGTGGGTGCCGGCGGCGATCTGAAATTCTATAAGATCCTTCAGGCCCTGCTCGTCCAATTGACCGTCAATAAAGGGGGTGACTATGGCGACAAAGGCTCCACGAAAGGGGTTCATAGGGCTTCTCCTTATTCTTAGCTCGTTATCAGAAAAGGCCGTCTTGACAAGTCTCCTTGTGCAATGCGGCCTGAAATAGCAATCTGCAGTACAGATATCGTTGCCGGCCGAGCCTGGGGCTGGGCCGGATTATTTTTAGCGCAGGGCCTCTTGATGAAGCTGGCCTTCATAAATGAAGTTGGCCGGGCCTTCTAAAAAGATGCCGCTCACCATATTTTTCTCCCGGTCCTCAAGAGTGAAATAGATGGTGAGAATCTCACCGCCTGAGCTGGTCACCGCCACCGGGCTGGTGACATAGCCCAGCAGGCCGCCCAGGAGGGCAGCGGCCACGGCGCCGGTGCCGCAGGCCATGGTCTCATCCTCGACGCCGCGCTCATAGGTGCGCACCTTCAGGGAACCTGGCCCGGTGATCTGGGCAAAATTGACATTGGTGCCGGCGGGCTGGAAATGGGCATGCATCCGCACCTCGCGACCCCACTCTTTTACCGGGGTTTGGCCATTGCTGTCCACGAAATAAACCGCATGGGGCACCCCGGTGTTGGAAAACTGGATGATTCTTTCTTCCCCACCGAAAATAAGGGGCAGACCCTGGTCCGTGGCCGTGGGCGGGGTCATCTCCACCTTGACCAGGGGGCCGCTCACCTCGGCCCTGATCAGGCCGGCCATGGTCATGAAGCTCATGGCAGCCGGGGCGATCCCCTTTTCATAGGCATAGCGCGCCGCACAGCGGGCGCCATTGCCGCACATCTCGGCCCGGGAGCCATCGCCGTTAAAAAAGTGCCACTGGAAATCGGCGGTGGGGTGCTCCTCAATGAGGATGAGTCCATCGGCACCCACGGAAAACATCCGCTTGCACACCTTGGCGGCAAAGGCGGAGATCTCCTCTTCTGCTAAAAAAGGCCGGCGATGGTCCATGATGATGAAATCATTGCCGGTGCCGCTCATCTTGGTAAAGGATATTGGAAAGTGCATTTTTTTGTAGGAGTTAAAGAAGGTAGAGAAGTTAAAGAATTAGAGAATGACCCGCGGTCTTCTGTACCGTCTGTACCTTCTTTACCTCCTCTACCTTCTCTATTTCTTTATCTTCTGTCTTTATTCCGGAATCATCTCGCCGGCAATCAGGCTTTCCAGGGTTTCGCGTTGGCGGATGACGTGGAACCGGGCGCCGTCCACCAGGACTTCGGCCACCCGGGGTCTGCTGTTATAGTTGGAGGCCATGGTAAAGCCGTAGGCGCCGGCGCTCATCACGGCCAGCAGGTCATTCTGGCGGCTCAGGGGCACCTCTTTATCCCGGGCCAGGAAATCGCCGGTCTCGCAGATGGGCCCCACCACATCGCCCATCTCTCTGCCCTGGCCGCGCTCTTCCACCGGCAGGATGGTGTGATGGGCTCCGTAGAGGCTGGGCCGGGCCAGGTCATTCATGCCGGCATCGACAATGGTGAATTTCTTGCCGCCCTGCTTGGTGTACAAAACCTTGGTCACCAGGATACCCGCATTGCCCACTATAACCCGTCCTGGTTCGAGGATCAAGGTGCAGCCCAGATCCCCCAGTTCCGCTTCCAGGGCCCGGGCATACTCTAGGGGGGCGGGGGGTTCTTCATCGTCATAGGTGATGCCCAGGCCGCCGCCCAGGTCGAGGTATTTGATGGGGCAGCCGCTTTTATGGAGGCGGTGGATGAAATTTTTCACCTTGGCCAGGGACTCCACAAAGGGCGAGACCTGGGTGAGCTGGGAGCCGATATGGCAGGAAACCCCCTTCACCTCGATATTGGCCATGGCCGCGGCCCGCTGGTAGGCGGCCGGGGCCTCGGCAATGGGGATCCCGAACTTGTTTTTGGCCAGACCGGTGGAGATATAGGCATGGGTCTGGGGATCGACATCCGGATTGACCCGGAAGGAGACCGGGGCCTGGACACCTAAGGAGGCGGCCACCTCCTGCAGGGCGTCCAGTTCCTGTTCTGACTCCACATTGAACATGAGGATGCCTGATTCCAGGCCATATTTCAGCTCATCGCGGCTCTTGCCCACCCCGGAGTAGACGATTTTTTTGGGGTCGACTCCGGCCGTAAGCGCCCTGAACAGCTCGCCGCCGGAGACAATGTCAGCACCGCCTCCCAGGGAGGAGAAGAGGTTCAAGATGGCGATATTTGAGCAGGACTTGGCGGCAAAACAGGTGATATGGGGGGCGGTAAAGGCGCTGTCAAAGGCCTGAAAGTGGCGGCGCAGGGTTGCCTTGCTGTAGAGGTAGAAGGGGGTGCCCACCTGGGCGGCAATCTCCTGGATGGCCATTTCTTCGCAATGGAGCTGATTGTTTTTATAGTGGAAATAATTCATGGGTATCTGGTTTTTAAATTCTTGGGGATAATTAGGGTCTGGTGTGGGTGACAATGGGTGACGGTTCAGACTCGTTGCGGCGCGCGCTCGTGTCAAAGGCGGTGACCCGGTAGCGGTATTCACCGGGCGGCAGCTCGGCAAGGTCGGTATAGGTGATGGCACCGGCCCGGGTGGTGGCAATGCGCTGCCATTGGCCCTCTGGACCTCGTCGGTAGACAAAGTAGCCGGCGACATCCGGGCCCGGGGAGGTCTGCCAGTGGAGCTGGACCCCTTCTTGGAGGGTCACAGCCAGCAGAGTGGCCGGAGGCGGAGGCGGCGTCATGTCCAGGGGCATGCCGATGGCGGTCTTGCTGGGCCGGCCCAGGACCATGATCTCTCCTTCCCTCATAACGGCCCTGACCTGATAAAAATAGGTGCGGCCATTGGTCACGTCCGGATCTGTAAAGGCAAGCTCTGTGGTGGGCAATCCCAGGGGGCGGAATTTTTTATTGTCAAGGCTCCGATAGACCTGATACTCCAGGCCGCTTACCGGCGAACCGTCTGTGCGCTGGCCCACCGGGGACCAGGAGAGGCTCAGCATGCTTTCCCCGCTCTCCACCTGGAGATCAGCGGGCGGCAGCAGGGGGGGATGGCGCTGGAAGGCCAGGCGGTTGGATTCCTGGCTCACGATGCGCCAGCCCGAATTGCTGCGGACCGTGTAGAGATAGTAGAAGCCGGTCTTGAGATCGGTATCGCGAAAGGTCAGTTCCTGGCCAGGCTCCGCTGCCCGGGCATCCACTTCATACTGGTAATCGTAGATCACCGGACAGCCGCTGCAATAATCGGCTGCCGGAATGCGGGCCTTGGCGATAAGAAAGGTGCGGATGTTGTCGATGCGGCTGCCGATTTCCGAAAGCCGCGGGTAGGTCCAGGTCAGGGTGACGCCTTGGTCATCAAGCTGGCCGCGCAGATCGGAGATGGGGGCGGCAACCACGGCCTGGGGCGGCACCGGCGCGGTTTTGCGGCCGCAGCCGGCAACCAGGGCGGCCAGGCTCACCAGCAGCACAAGGGCGGCCAGCCTTTTCATGCCACCATTCCAAGATTTTTTTCCGCCAGGGCCAGGGCCTCTTCCACCCTTTGCAGGGCCGTGCCCCCCGGGGAGAGACGGCTGTTCACCGAGCCCTGCACCGACAACACGGCAAAGACATCCTCTTCAATGGTTGCGGAAAACTCCTTGAGCTCGGCCAGGGAGAGGTCGGTGAGCTCCTTTTTCTGCTGGAGGCAGGAGGCCACAACCTGGCCGACAATGGCGTGGGCCTGGCGGAAGGGCACATTTTTGCGGACCAGATAGTCGGCCAGGTCGGTGGCGGTCATGTAGCCGCCGCCGCCGGTGAGTTCTTCCAGGCGGTCGGTGTGAAAGGTCATGTTGGCCAGGAGCTCGGCCATGATGGCCAGGCTGGGGCCCACCGTGTCAATGGTGTCAAAGAGGGGCTCCTTGTCTTCCTGGAGGTCCCGGTTGTAGGTCATGGGCAGCCCTTTCAGCAGGGTGAGCAGGGCCATGAGATTGCCCACCACCCGGCCCGACTTGCCGCGGATCAGCTCCGGGATGTCAGGGTTCTTCTTCTGGGGCATGATGGAGCTGCCGGTGCAGAAGGCATCGGCCAGCTCGATGAATTTAAACTCCTCAGAGCTCCACAGCACCAGCTCTTCAGAAAGGCGGCTGAGATGGAGCTGGATCAGGGCGCCGGTGGCGCAGAATTCAATGATAAAGTCGCGGTCAGCCACCGTGTCCATGGAATTGGCCGATATCTGGGGAAAATCAAGCTGGCGGGCCACAAAATGCCGGTCAATGGGCAGGCCGGTGCCGGCCAGGGCGGCAGCACCCAGCGGCATGACGTTGATCCGCTTCAGACCGTCCACCAGCCGTTCCTTGTCGCGGCCGAACATCTCATAATAGGCCAGCATGTGGTGGGAGATGAGGACCGGCTGGGCCCGCTGCAGATGGGTGTAGCCGGGCATCACCGCGCCGATATAGGTGCGGGCCAGGCCCACAAAGCTTTTCTGCACCGCCGTGAGCAGCTCGATCATCTCCGCCGTGACCTCCCGCAAGTAGAGGCGGGTGTCCAGGTTGACCTGGTCATTGCGGCTGCGGGCCGTGTGAAGCCTGGCCCCGGCATCGCCGATTTTCTCGGCCAGGGCCTTCTCGATATTCATGTGGATATCTTCCAGCTCCGGCTTAAAGACAAAGGTGCCGGCCTCAATCTCGGCGCCGATCTCGGCCAGACCCTTGAGGATCTGGTCCCGCTCCTCAACCGTGATCAGCTCCTGATGGGCCAGCATCCTGGCATGGGCCATGGAGCCGGCAATATCCTGGCGGTAGAGGCGGCAATCGTAGTGGATGGAGGCAGAGAAGGCCTCCACCGAGGCGGCGGTCTTCTCTGCAAAGCGGCCGCCCCACATTTTTTTTTCGTTGTTCATTGAGTCAAGAATGTGAAAAATTAAAGAAGTTAAAAGAAGGTAGAGAAGTTAGAAGGATGTAGAGAAGTGGCAGAAGGGATTCTTTACCTCCTCTACATTCTCTATTGCTTTAACTTCTACCCGCCAGGGCCCGCATGGTCATGCGCAGGGCGTTTAAGCGGATAAAGCCTTCGGCGTCAGACTGGGTGTAGACCTCGTCCTCTTCAAAGGTGGCAAAGCTCGCCTGGTAGAGGGAGTCGTCCGACTTGCGGCCCACCGGGATGCAGTTGCCCTTGTAGAGCTTGAGGCGGACCACGCCGTTTACGGTGCGCTGCGCCTCATCCATGGTCTTTTGCATGAGCTCCATCTCAGGTGCGAACCAGAAACCGTTATAGATGAGCTCGGAGTAGCGGGGCACCAGGGAGTCGCGGATCTTCATGACCTCGCGGTCCAGGGTGATGGTCTCCAGGTCGCGGTGGGCGGCCCGCAGGACGGTGCCCCCCGGGGTCTCATAGACGCCGCGCGACTTCATGCCCACAAAGCGGTTTTCCACCAGGTCCAGACGGCCGATGCCGTTTTCGCCCCCCAGCCTGTTCAAGGTGGCAAAGAGCTCCACCGGCGGCAGCCGCCTGCCGTTAATGGCCACGGGCGTGCCCTGCTCAAATTCCATCTCAATATAGGTGGGGGTGTCCGGGGCCTTTTCCGGGGAGACGGAGAGCTTGAACATCGACTCTTCCGGCTCGTTCCAGGGATCTTCCAGGAGGCCGCCTTCAAAGCTGATATGGAGGATGTTCTCGTCCGAGCTGTAGGGGTTTTTCTTGGTGGTGGGCACCGGGATGCCGCGTTCCTTGGCATAGGCCACCAGCTTGGTGCGGGAGTTGAGGTCCCAGAAGCGCCAGGGCGCGATGATCTTCAGTCTGGGGTTCAAGGCCAGGTAGCCCAGCTCGAAACGGACCTGGTCATTGCCCTTGCCGGTGGCACCGTGGCTGACCGCGTCCGCCCCTTCCTCCTGAGCGATGCGCACCTGCTCCTTGGCGATAAGGGGGCGGGCCAGGGAGGTGCCGAGGAGATAGGCCCCTTCGTAGATGGCATTGGCCCGGAAGGCCGGAAAGATATAGTCGGTGACGAATTCCTCTTGCAGATCGGAGATGATCACTTTTTCGGCGCCGGTGGCCAGGCCTTTTTCCCGGACCGCATCCCAATCTTCCTGTTGGCCCACATCAGCGGCATAGGCGATAATGGGGCATTGATACTCTTCCTGCAGCCATTTCAGAATAACCGAGGTGTCCAGGCCGCCTGAGTAGGCCAGGACTATTTTGTTGACGTCTGCTGCCATAATAAATTCCTTTTTTTGGGTCGCCTGCCGAAGAGACTGCTCTTGGCGGGCAGATCCGTAACCAGGATCTGTAGAGAAAGAAGGATGTTATCCTTCCAGGATATGTTTTTCCAGGATGGCCTTGTGGATGTGCATCTTGTTCTCCGCCTGCTCCCAGGCCACGCATTGGGAGCCCTCCAGGACCTCGTCGGTGATCTCTTCGTCGCGGTGGGCGGGCAGACAGTGGAGGACAATGAGTTCCGCAGGGCCGGCGGCCAGCAGGGCGCGGTTGACCTGGTAGGGCTTGAAAATATCAAGCCGTTCATCCTGCTCATCCTCCTGGCCCATGGAGGCCCAGACATCACAGTTGACCACGTCGGCATTTTCTATGGCCTCTTTCGGGTCGCGCACCACCGTGATGGGCTTGCCGGCCTCTTGCTGGGCCGTGGCCAGAATGGCCGCATCCGGCTCATAGCCGGCCGGGCAGGCCAGAGTCAGTTCAAAACCAAAACGGCAGGCCGCCTGGATCCAGGTATTGGCCATATTATTGCCGTCTCCCACCCAGGCGATCTGCAAATCCTCCAGGGGCTTTTTCTTGACCTCCATGATGGTCATGATGTCGCTTAAGATCTGGCAGGGGTGGAAGAGGGCGGTGAGGGCGTTTATCACCGGCACCGTGGCATAGGCGGCCAGTTCGTCGACAATGTCCTGGCCAAAGGTGCGGACCACCAGGGCGTCCACGTAGCGGGACATGACCCGGGCCATATCCTTTAAGGGCTCATTGCGGGAGAGCTGGGTGTCTTTGCCGGAAAGATAGATGACCTGGCCGCCCATGGCGTACATGGCGGCCTCAAAGGATACCCGGGTACGGGTTGAGGGTTTCTCGAAGATCATCCCCAGGGTCTTGTCCGCCAGCTGGTGGCCGCGGATGCCTTGCTGTGCCTCTTTCTTTAAAACGAGAGCGCGGGAAATATAGCGGTGCAGCTCGTCTTTGTTGAAGTCCCAGAGGGAGGTAAGATGTGTTGTCATTATGAGGTGTGAAGGCGGTAAGATGAGTCTTGCCGGGCTTTTTCTATAGACGAAAAAGGCGGCCCTGCACAAATACGTATGAATACATAAAATCCCTTTGTTTTGAAAGTTCTTTTTGGCAGAGACGGGAAAAAATCCTATTGATAACCACTTATGGAGCAGGGCCCCGGCTGCGGCCATAAAAAAAGGCACTGGTATTTCCAGTGCCTTTTTGGAGGGAAAATGCGCCTTGGGGCAACGGCCGGTTGAAAACCTACAGCGCTCGTTCCCTTTTGCAACGGATAGCTATACAGGACTTCCTTTACCTCAAGCAGCGCCCTTGGTGCCCTGACGTTTCATCGTGCCCCATTTAGATTTAATGCGAAACACGCTCTGGGCCAGACCGAAGAGGCGGATGAGGCTGATGAACTGGCGGTATCCTAAGGACTCCACCAGGGAGATGAGCAAAAGCACCAGGAGCTGGCTGACCTTAGGGAAGGTATGAAAAGAACGCTCTTCAAGGAGCAAGGAGCTGGTGGAGAGCATAACAC
>JAVLBA010000006.1:0-62196 GCA_031581485.1 Desulfurivibrionaceae bacterium
ATGAGATCCGGCCTGAAGCCGGGCCGTTTCTCCGCCAGCATGGCCATCACCTTGATAAGGGCTGTGGGGGCATTGCCGATGGCAATGATGCCGATATTGTCCTGGCTGGCCAGCTCCATGGCCGCCTGGGAACGGGTCCAGCCCCTTTCTCTGGCAAGTTCGGCGGTGTGCGGATCGCTTACCCGGCAGAGGACCTCGCCGCCATGGTGGGCCAGAAGATGCCTGCTGATGCCGCTGGCCGCCATCTGCACATCGGTGAGGATATTGCGGCCGGCCCGGATGGCAGCCAGGCCGGCGGCCACCGCCTCAGGGCTGAAACGGATGTTGTCGGCAAAGGAGAAGTCGCCGGTGGCATGGATCACCCGCCGCACCAGGGCGAACTGTTCGGGGCTGAAGGCGTGGGGGCCGAGCTCTGCTTCGATCATCCGGAAGCTTTCCGCCTCGATCTCCTGGGGCTTGATGTCGCGTATCTGGGGCAAGGTCGTTCCTCGTTACGGGCAGGGAAAAAGGGGACCACCAAATCTCACAAAGAGAAGAAAGGGCGGCTCCCAAGTGTCTCCACGTTTCTAGCAAAGATTGCGCCTTAGCGCAATGTCACAGCATGGTCCTGGGCAGCATCGCGGATATGGTCGACAAAGATGGCCGCCACCTGGTCATTGCTGCCCACTCCCTCAAGGACGGGGATGACCGTGAGGCCCTTTTCGGTCAGCAGGCTCTTCCAGGAGTACCCCTCGTCGCTGGCCATGTCGTTTAAGGCATGGTCGCCGGCCACAATCATCAGGGGTTTGAGCAGCACCTTGGCGACGTTGTCCCGCTTTAATTCGTGGGTCACATCAGTAAAACCAGGAAAGCCTTCGACGCCGCCCACGTAGGTCTTTACCTGCGGGTAGAGGCGGCGCATCACCTCCTGAAACTGGCTGAAGACGCCGGTGGAGTAATGGCCGTTGCCGTGGGCCATGTAGACCAGGGCGGCGCCGCTCTCGGCGGCCAGCTGGGCATCAGGGGCCAGGGCCTGGGCCAGGATCTTGATGTCTTCATTATAATCATGCTCCACTCCGTGGGTGCCGGTGAGGGGCCGACCCAAGGCCAGGGCATGGAAGGGCCGGTATTTGGCTTTGACGGTCTTGATGGAGGCCAGGCCATCCACATAGGCGCATAGATCGAGGAACTGCTCGGCATGGGCCATATGGGTGGGCTGGACGATGAGGGCATTATAGCCCTGCTCCTGCAGGAGGCCCATGGTGGCCAGGATGCCCCGGACGTGGAGGACTTCGCTGGGTATTTCAGGATGGGCCGCCCCGAAATCAGGGTCAGCGGCGCGCTCCTGCCAGATATTGCGGACGATGTTGGATGTGAAGGCCAGGGCCACCGGGGTGTCCGGGAAGGCCGCTTTGACCTTGGCCTGGATATTGAGGATGGCGGCCAGGGCCTGGGGCTGGGTGGTGCCGAAGGAGGCGATGACAATAGCTGCCCTGCTCTCTTGGCCATACGGGTTGTCGCTGGCCGGGCAGAGGGTGGTGAGCAGCAGGAGGGAGGTGAAAATAAGCGCCTGGATGATTCTCATGGGATGAAGCTCCTTTTTTCCGAGGGTGAAAAATAAAAAAAACCGATTCCTCATAACTGTGAAGGATCGGCTCAGAAAAAAGGTGCATACTCAACCTGGCCAGACCCCTCTCCGCGGAGGTTTCCGGTTGCCCCTTACCATTTAAGGAGGCAACACGTATCCAGGCAGGTCTCCTGACTTTTTTCAGTCGTGGCCGCCTTCCCATCCCTGCGGACAGTGGCTTTATGGCCAGACCAGATATCCTGCCTGACAGCAGGATAGAAAAATTACAGTGGCGGGACCGTTCCCGATTTGCACGGGATTCCCTATTATGCCCCTATAACGGGCACCTGAACAGGGTGTATATGTACAAAATGGCAAAGGAGATGTCAAGGGTGTTGCGGATTGGCGGGTGACCCTTTACTATGCCTTCTGTCCCGGACAGGGGTTCCTTATTACTAACCTGGTGGAATTGTTCAGGCTCCCGGTTATAAAAAATGAATCGGCGGTTTTGACAACAACGGCCTCACCACAGAGGCACAGAGACACAGAGGGTTTTCCTCCGTGCCTTTGTGACTTGTGGTGAAAAAATATATGCATCACAAGGACGCAATGAGCTCCATTCCCATCATCCGGGGCCGCAAATGAATCGGCGGTTTTGATAACAAAAAACCTCACCACAGAGGCACAAAGACACAAAGGGTTTTTCTCCGTGCCTCTGTGCCTCTGTGGTGAAAAAACATGTATCACAGGGACGCAATGAGCTTCATTCCCATCATCCGGGGCCGCAAATGAATCGGCGGTTTTGATAACAAAAAACCTCACCACAAAGGCACAAAGACACAAAGGGTTTTTCTCTGTGCCTCTGTGTCTCTGTGGTGAAAAAAATATGCATCACTGGGACGCAATGAGCCCCATCATCATCCGGGTAATCAGATAGAAAAATGTCTTCATCCTTTCTCATCGCCGGCACCCATTCCGGCTGCGGCAAAACCACCGTTACTCTGGGTCTCATGGCGGCCCTGCGTCAGCTGGGGCACGGGGTGCAGCCCTTCAAGTGCGGCCCTGATTTCATCGATCCCACCCTCCATGGCGTGGTGTGCGGGGAGGTGAGCCGCAACCTGGATCTGCGCATGTGCGGCGCTGCTTTTGTCCGGCAGCTCTTTAATGGTCATCCGGCCCCGGTGCGGGTGGTGGAGGGGGTGATGGGGCTCTTTGACGGCGGCCCCGCCTCGGCCGCCTCCCTGGCCAAGGAGCTTGCCCTGCCCGTGGTGCTGGTGGTGGATGTGCGCTCTGCTGCTGAAAGCGTGGCTGCCGTGGTCAAGGGCTTCAGTGAGCTGGACCCGGAGGTGCGGTTGGTGGGGGTGATTTTTAACCGGATCGGCAGCCCCCGCCATCTGGAGCTGGTCCAGGGTGCGGTGGAGCGCTTTTGCCGGGTGCCGGTCCTGGGCTATCTGCCCCGGGATACGGAGTTTGCCATCCCGGAACGCCATCTTGGCCTCCATATGGGGGAGGACGCACTTTTGGCGGAGACCATCAACCGCCTGGCGGCCACCATCCGCCACTATGTGGATGTGGAGAGGCTGCTGGCCTTGAGCCGGGATGACGGACCGGGGCCGGCAACGGGCCCTGGTGGCCAGACCGCCTCCCTGACCGGACCCAGAAGGCGCCTGGCCGTGGCCCGGGACCAGGCCTTTTGTTTCTATTATCAGGATAATCTGGATCTTTTTGCAGAGGCCGGTCTGGAGCTGGTCTTTTTCAGCCCCCTCCACGATGAGGAGCTGCCCCCGGAGATCAGCGGGGTCTATCTGGGCGGTGGCTATCCCGAGCTTTTCGGGGCTGAACTGGCCGCCAATGTCCGGATGCGCGCCGCCCTGAAGGAGTGGTCGGCCCGGGGCGGCATCCTTTATGGTGAGTGTGGTGGCTTCATGTATCTTACTCAAGGTATTGTTGATCATGACGGTGCCTATCACGAGATGGTAGGGGCCTTTCCGGTGTGGGCCACCATGGCCAAGCGCCTGCGCAGTCTTGGTTATCGGGAGGCCACTCTGGTGGATGACAGTCTGTGGGGTGAAAAGGGTAATGTTGTGCGTGGTCACGAATTTCATTACTCGGAGATTGATCAGATGCCTGCGGAGATTGCCCGGGTCTACCAGTTGCAAGATGGCCGCGCTGAAGGGTATCAGCTGCGCAACACCCTGGGCGGCTATCTCCATCTTCATTTTGGTGGCACGCCAGGGGCGGTGGCGTGGTTTGCCGGACGTTTGGCTGATGACAAGAGGAAATAAATTTCACCACAAAGACATTCTTTTCAATACCCCCTTGAGGGGTACAAAGGCACAAAGAAAAAAACTCTGTGTCTCTGTGTCTTTGTGGTGAAATAGTCTTGGTGTGATACTTACTTATTATGACAACTCTTTTTTCAAATAACCGGCCGCCCTATGTCATGATCACCACGCTCAGCCTGGTCTTGCTGCTGGCCATTCTTCTTTCGGCGGGCATGGGCTATCTGGCCATCACTCCCCTGGAGGTGGCCCAGATCATCTGGGCCAGGATAAGCGGCGCCTCTCTGCCGGCCGGGCTTGACCCCACTTTCGGCTATGTGGTCTGGGATGTCCGCCTGCCCCGCATCCTCACCGCCGTCCTGGTGGGGGGCTCCCTGGCCGTGGCCGGGGTACTGTTTCAGGCCATCCTCCTTAATCCCCTGGCCGATCCCTACACCCTGGGGGTCTCCTCCGGGGCCGCTTTCGGCGCCTCCCTGGCCCTGCTCATTAATATTGCCTTTATCAGTGTCTACTCAGTGCCCCTCTTTGCCTTTGTGGGCGCGGTGGCCACCCTCTTTGTCGTTTTGGCCCTGGCCTCGGTGGACGGCCGGTTGGGCACCAGCAGCCTGATCCTCTCCGGGGTCATTGTTGCGGCCATTTTGTCGGCCGGCATCGGCTTTATCAAGCATCTGGCCGACGAGCAGGTGGCGGTGATCATCTTCTGGCTCATGGGCAGCTTTGCCTCCCGCACCTGGCCTCATGTCGGGCTGGTGCTGGGGGCGGCGGTGGCTGGTCTGCTTATCGCCTTTTATTATGGCCGCGATCTCAACATCATGGCCCTGGGGCAGCGCAGCTCCGACTCCTTGGGGGTGGACACCGCCCGCACCCGTAAGATCCTGCTGGTGGTGGGGTCGCTGGTCACGGCCACCTGCGTCTCCGTCTCTGGGATCATCGGCTTTATCGGCCTGATCACCCCTCATCTGATGCGCTTTATTGTCGGCCCTGATAATCGGAAGCTGGTGCCGGTCTCCTTTCTGGCCGGGGCCATTTTGCTGCTGGGGGCCGATACCCTGACCCGGGCCGTGCTGCCCTCTGAGGTGCCCATCGGCGTACTCACCGCCCTCATTGGCGGTCCTTTTTTCTGCTATATCTTCAGGAGGAAACAGCTCCATGCCCTTTCTTGAGGCCCGCCGGCTATCCTATGCCTATGGGGAGCGGCAGGTGTTGCGGGATGTCAGCCTCGCCCTTAAAGGCGGCCGTTTCTATGGCCTGCTGGGCCCAAACGGCAGCGGCAAGACCACGCTCCTTGATCTGCTCATTGCCAACCGCCAGCCCGCCGCCGGTACCATTTCTCTCCAAGGCCGGGAGCTTTGCAGTTATTCCCGGCCGGATCTGGCCCGGCAGATGGCCTTGGTGCCCCAGGAGTTTGGCCTTGGTTTTGATTTCCAGGTAGGGGAGGTGGTCCTCATGGGCCGCCACCCCCACATCCCCAGGTTCGCCACCCCGGGTCTTAAGGATCTGGCCCTGAGCCGACGGGCCATGGCGGATCTGGGCGTGGAACATCTCCAGGAGCGTCTGATGACGGCCCTCTCCGGCGGCGAAAAGCAGCGGGTGGTGGCGGCCCGGGCCCTGGCCCAGGATACGCCGCTGCTCATTATGGATGAGGCCACCGCCAATCTCGATATCCGGCACACCATTCAGATCTTTCAGGTGGCGCGGCGCAAGGTGGAGGCAGGGGGCATTGTGCTGGCCGCCATCCATGACCTCAATCTGGCCGCAGCCTTTTGTGACGAGATATTTTTGCTTAAGGAGGGGGCCCTCCGGGCCGCGGGCAGGCCTGAGGAAATCCTGGTGCCTGCCATGATTGATGAGGTGTATGGCATTCCCTGTCAGGCCGCTTTTAATGATTTTAACCGCAGCCACCAGATTTCCTTCCAGTGGCGACAGGAGAGACCTTGATGACGAAACTTCTCGTGCAGCTCTTTGTATGCCTTACCCTGCTCGGCCTGCCCGGCTGGGGGATGGCAGCCGAGTTTGTCGATGATAATGGCCGGACCATTCGTTTTGATAAACCCTTCAGTCGCATTATCTCCCTCTATGCGGCCCACACCGAGAATCTCTTCAGCCTGGGACTGGCCGCCGAGATCATCGGGGTGGCCAGGAATGATGATTTTCCGGCCGCGGCCCGCACTAAGAGGAAATTCCACTACCGGGAGGATGCGGAAAAGTTTATTGCGGCCCGGCCCGATCTGGTTCTTGTCCGGCCCATGATCATGCGCTCCTATCCCCACCTCATGGAACAGCTGGCCCAGGCCGGCATCCAGGTGGTTTCTCTGCAGCCCACCTCCGTTTCTGAGATGTTCTCCTACTGGCATCAGCTGGGCCTGCTCACTGGCCGCCAGTCAGAGGCCAGGGCCATGGAGGCCCGCTTTCAGCAGGAATGGGCCGCCCTGGCCGGCCACACCGCTGCCCTGGAGCCAGGCCAGCGGCAGAGGGTCTATTTTGAGGCCATTCACCGCCGGATGAAGACCTTCATGCCCACCTCCCTGGCCATCTTCGCCCTGGAGAGCGCCGGCGGCATCAATATTGCCGCTGATGCCGGTCAGGTGCGCAGCACCAACATCGCCTATTACGGCAAGGAACGGATCCTGGCCAAGGGGGGCGATATTGACGTCTTTCTGGCCCAGCAGGGGGTGATGAACCGGGTCGATGAGGAATTGATCAGGCAGGAGCCGGGCTTCATGGCCATCAAGGCCGTTCAGGAGGGCCGGATCTGTTTCATTGATGAAAAACTTGTTTCCCGGCCCACCCTGCGGCTTCTTGAGGGGATCAGGCAGATCGGCGGAATGCTCTATCCGGAATTCTTTCAGGAATTATCAGGGAGTGGTCATGCAAAACAGTCACAGGAGTCGTAGCCGCAATAACACGATCATCTTTATCACGGCCGGGGCCATTCTCCTGCTGGTCTTTCTTTCCGGGCAGATAGGGCCGGACGGCAGGGTGGTGAAGATCAGTGTGGGGGATCCCTCTTATCAGGTGGCCAATATGCTGAGCCGGGAGGGCATTGCCTTTGCTCCCCTGACTGACAAGGAAGGGGTGGTGGTGGCCTATACCCCTCACTCGCCCTGGGTGCGCCTCAGCAAAAAAGGGGCGGGCAGCTCCTATGAGATCCATTTCGACGATAATAAGGTGGTGGATATTGTCTGGCGGGATCGGCACGGCAATGAGCTGGGCCGTCGCCTCTTTGTGGAGATCGGGGTCGGTCCGGAGGGGTGATTGTCCCTTGGGCTGGGCCCGTGGGGCAGGGGAGTTCCTCACTATGTGGTGGTGGCCCGGGCTATCATCTCGGCAAAGGCCTGGTAGTGGGGGGGCAGGCTGCGCTTTTCATGACGCAGCAGATAAAAACTGCGTCTCATGGGTGCGCCGCCCAGGGGGATCTCCTGCAGGCTGCCGGCTGCCAATTCTTCGCTGATGGCCATCCTGGAGAGAATGGAGACGCCCAGACCGGCCTTGATGGCCTCCTTGATGGCGGCAGTGGAGCCCAGGGTGGCGGCAATCTGCATCTTGTTCAATTCTATCCCCCTTTCTTTAAGAAATTCTTCCGCAACCATACGCGTGCCTGAGCCCTGCTCCCGTTGCAGGAAAGGCATGTCCTCAAGATTGCCCTGCCGCCATTGGCTGGCCAGCTCCGCACGGGCGGCGCAGAGTAATTCATCTTCAAAGAAGGGGTGGAGGGTGATCTGTTTCTGGTCAAGGGGGGCGCCCACCACCCCCAACAGCAGGGCGTGGCCGGCAATCATTTCCGCGATCAGGGCACTGTCATGGATCTGGATCTCAAAAGAGACCTTTGGGTATTCTTTTTTGAAGCGGGCGGCAAGGAGGGGCAGCAGGTAGGTGCCGGGAATGGTGGAGGCCCCGATGATCAGGTGGCCGCAGATGGTGCTGCCGGCCTCCTTCAAGAGGTCGGGAATGGCAGCCATCTCCTCGATGATCTGCAGTGCTTTGGGGAGGAGCACTTCTGCCTGGGGGGTGGGTATGATGGAACGGCCCAGCCGGTCAAAGAGCCGGCAGTCAAGCTCCTGTTCCAGATTCTTGATGTGCTCGCTGATGGTGGGCTGGCTGATATGCAGTTTTTCAGAGGCCCGCGAAAAACTGCGCTCTTGATACACAGCGGCAAAAATTTTCAAGTGGTGAATGTCCATGGCTGGGCATAGTAATAGAAAGTGGTTTGATAATGAAGGAAAAAAGAAAACAGGTAGTAGTGGGCGGTTCAGATTCCTAACATTTTTTTCAAGAAAGATTATTTCCGGGTCCTTCCTTTGGAGGAGGATTCCCTGTCGATCCCCGTGGCTGCGCTCCCTGGCCTTTAATTAAAAAAACATGCCAGGAATGGCGACTTTATTTTTTTTGCAATCAAGAGTAAATATGAGCAAATGAGAGCAAAAAGGCGTAAATGGGAACGTTAAGAATTTCGTTAAAAGGTGGGAGAAGGAGAGGGATGGGCCCTAAGGCCCTATTGTCGCGACCTTTTTTTTGTGGATGCAAAAAGCGCGTAATTTGGCTCAAATAGCAAGGGCGGTGTGCCGAATTCAAGTCAGTAGCCTGTCTCCAGTCTGTTGATAACTCAATCCTTTTTTTTCGATTTTCCGCGGTAACCGGCTTTGACACTCCTCCTCATTCTGACTAAAAGAGTTGCAACAATTTTAGACCGTTTCAGCATTACAAACCTTCATTGATCTCCGCGAGTTTATATCTATGCTCTGGCAGGCCGTTAAAGAACAACTTTCACAAAAAATACCGAAAAATGCCTATTCTCTCTGGATATCGCCTTTAAAGGGCCAGGAAGTTGACGACGGAACCCTCGTCCTGACAGGCCCTGACAGCTTTTTTTGCAACTGGGTCAATGATAAATATCTTGTTGATATTCAGACCTGTCTGCAGGAGATTGGCCGGGAAGGTGTGCAGGTCTCCTTCGCCGAATCTGCTCCTTTACCCCCCCAGGATCCCCCCCTCCAAGCACGGCAGATGCGTCTCCCCACTATGCCGGTGGTCAGAAAATTTACCAAGGCCCTTAATCCCCGTTATACCTTTGCCGAGTTCATGGTGGGCAATTGTAATATGCTGGCCCATTCCGCCTGTGATGCCATTGCCAACCACCGGGATGATATCGGCAATATTGTCTATATCAATGGCGGTACCGGCATGGGCAAGAGTCATCTCACCCATGCCGTGGCCCATCATATTGTTAATCATGTGCCCTCCACCCGTCTCCACTATCTCACCGCCCAGCAGCTCACCGCGGAAATGGTCAAGGGGATCAAGACCAATACCATGGTCAATTTCAAAGAAAAATATCAGAACGAGTGTGATGTCCTGCTCATTGAGGATGTCCATACCCTTTCCGGCCGGACCAAGACGCAGATGGAACTTGCCGAAACCCTGGATGTGTTGATGGAGTGCGGCAAGCGGGTGGTGTTCACCAGCTCAAAGGCGCCCCGGGAAATTGATAATCTTGATGAGGGGCTTCGTTCCCGGCTGGCCTATGGTCTGATCACCACCATTAATCCCCCTGGCTTTCATACCCGTCAGAAGATTATCACCCGCAAGGCGGTCAATTGCGAACTGGCCCTGGATGAGAATCTCATCGGCTACCTGGCTGAAAACGTCAAGGGCGATATCCGACAGCTGGAGAGTATCATAGTCGGTATCAAGGCCCAGGCCGCCCTGCTGGGGGTCATTCCTGATTTTGACCTGATCAAGGAAACCCTCTGCAATATCATCGGGCAGCAGGGCCAGATCTCCGTGGAGATGATCCGTGATTTCATTGCTGCCCAGTACCGGGTGACCATCAATGACCTGCAGTCCAAGTCCAGAAAGCAGGCCATTGTGTTTCCGCGCCAGGTCTGTATGTATCTGGCCCGTAAACATACCGAGTTGCCGTTGGCCGATATCGGCCGGGCCTTGAACCGCGATCATTCCACTGTGGTCCATGGCGTGCGCGCCATCACCACCAAGATTGCCCGGGATGGTTCCACCCGCGGTCAGATTGAGCTCCTCTCCGACAAGCTGGAGAAAAAATTCCTCTAGAGTGGGCCGGGAAAAAAATCGGGGCAGGGGAGATTCTCCTCCCTTTGGGACAAGGGTTACTGCGTTAGGCGGTGCCCTTTTTTTTTGCCCGCTACCCAAGGGAGGCACGACCCTCTTTATAAGGGCGGGGATCTGCTTTGCGCTTTCCGTCTCCCTTGATTTCAGCTACCATAGATGCTGATGCTTTTTGTCCGGGCAGGGTGGCAGGGGGATGCTGGCTGCGGACTGGTTGTAAAAGGTCGCTCTGGCAGAAAGGGTAATAAAAAAGGCCTCGGTGGGGTGATGATATGGACCTGGTGAAAAGGTTTACCAAAATAGTGTGTACTATCGGTCCGGCCTCGGATTCGCCCCAGATGATTGAAAGGCTCATTGAGGCCGGTATGGATGTGGCCCGGATCAATTTTTCCCATGGCGACTTCCAGACCCATGGCAGGGTGATCAAAGATATCCGCCGGGTGTCGGCGGCAATGGGCATAGAGGTGGCAATCCTTGCCGATCTGCCCGGCCCCAAAATGCGGATAGGAGAACTTGCCACCGAGCCTATTGAACTGGAAGCCGATGACACCCTTATCCTCACCACCCGGGAGATCGTGGGCAGTGCAGCCCGGGTATCGGTGAGTTTTGCGGAGCTGCCCACCATAGTGGCGGTTGGCGACCTCCTTTTTATTAATGACGGCCTTATTCAGCTCCAGGTTCTGCAGGTGGAGGGCAGTGAGGTCCACTGCCGGATCATCGTGGGCGGCGAACTCCGCTCCAGAAAGGGGCTCAATCTGCCGGGCATTGATCTGGGGATCAGCGCGTTCACCGAACATGATCAGGCCTGCCTGCAGTTCGCCCTGGCCCACGGTGTGGATGCCATAGGGCAATCCTTTGTCAATAATGGCGCGGATATTGAGGCGGTCCGCCGGGCTGCCGCCGCCCTTGGCCACCAGCCCTTTGTGATTGCCAAGATCGAGCGGGCCGGGGCCCTGGAGAATATGGATGAAATTCTGGGGGCAGCAGACGGCATCATGATCGCCCGGGGCGATCTGGGGGTGGAGATCCCCATCGAACGCATTGCCATGGCCCAGAAAAAAATCATGGAAAAGGCCCTGTTGCTGGGCAAGCCGATCATAACCGCCACCCAGATGCTGGAGTCCATGACCCAGCAGAAAAGACCCACCCGCGCCGAGGCCACGGATGTGGCCAATGCCATTCTGGACGGCACCGATTGTGTGATGCTTTCCGGTGAGTCTGCCATGGGCCGCTATCCGGTGGCAGCGGTAGAGATGCTGGCCCGCATAGCCGCGGAAACCGAACCTTTTCACGCCGACCGGCGGCGGATCCAGTTTTTGGCCTGCACGGACTTGGATAAAAAAATCAGCCCCAGAGACCTGATTGCCCAGAGCGTCAATTTTGCGGTGGAACGTTCGGCGGCCACGGCGATCTTCGTTCCCACCATGAGCGGCACTGCCGCCCGCAACATAACGCGTTTCCGCCTGCCGGTTGCCATTGTGGCCGTCAGCCCCAGCCTGGCAACAGTCCGGGCTCTGCGCTTTTCCTATGGTGTCCACTCCGAGTATGAGCCCGCCTTTCCGGATGAGTGGAACCACTACGCCCGCAAATGGCTGGCCGACCACAATATGCCCATCAGCCTGGTCCTGTTGGTCCAGGGGCCCTCGCCGCGACATCCTGCGGCCAATAATTCCATGCAACTGGTGGAGCTCGGCCGCCCCTAGGAGCCTGTCGGGCTTAGAGAATCGTAGCGAAAATTTGAGAAATTGAGGCCAGATTTGCATGGATTTGAGGCAAATAGCAGGGCTATTTAACGAAAAGCCATGGGAGTATGGGCCGATTTCTCGAATTTGCAGTAGATTTATGTCTAAGTCCGACAGGCTCTTAGGCCCTGCTGTTGGGCCTCCGGGTCTTGATCCTGTTTGCAATCCCAGCAGGTATATGATAAGGGTTTCTGCTTGTTTTGCCATTCCTGACACCGCGGCCCACCGGCCATTCCGGTGGGCCGCGGTGTCCGAAAAAATAAAGGAAATCCCATGACCACGCACACCATTATCTATACGGAAGTTGATGAGGCACCGGCCCTGGCCACCCACTCCCTGCTCCCCATTCTGCAGGCCTGTACCAAGGGTTCCGGTATCTCCTTTGTCAAAAAGGATATCTCCCTGGCTGGCCGGATTATCGCCAATTTTCCCGAGAATCTGAGCGCGGAGCAGAGGATTCCTGATGATCTGGCGGAGCTGGGCCGGCTGGTCAAGCTGCCCCAGACCAATATCATTAAACTCCCCAATATCAGCGCCTCTGTTCCCCAGCTCCAGGAGACTATCCGGGAGCTGCAGGCCAAGGGCTATGCCATCCCCGACTATCCGGAGGAGGCCAAGACCGAGGCGGACCAGGCCCTGCAGGCCCGTTTTGCCAAGGTGCTGGGCAGTGCCGTTAATCCCGTGCTCCGCGAAGGCAATTCCGACCGCCGCGCTGCTGCTGCGGTCAAGGAGTTTGCCCGCAAAAACCCCCATGGCATGATGAAGCCATGGCCCAAGGAGTCCCGGTCACGGGTGGCCCATATGAGCGGCGGCGATTTTTACGGCAGCGAGAAATCCCACACTCTGTCTCAAGCCTGTACGGTCCGCATCGAGCATGTGGACGCCCAGGGCGCTGTCACGGTTCTCAAGGAAAAGATCCCCCTGCTGGCCGGTGAGGTCCTTGATGCGGCGGTGATGAAGGTCAGCGCCCTGCGGCAGTTCTACACCGAGCAGATTGCCGCGGCCAGAAAGGAAGGCGTCCTGCTCTCCCTCCATCTCAAGGCCACCATGATGAAGGTCTCTGATCCCATTATGTTCGGCCATTGTGTGACGGTCTTTTATCAGGAGGTTTTTACCCGGCACGCCGCTCTCCTTGCCGAGCTGGGGGTCAATGTCAACAACGGCCTGGCCGATCTCTACAGCCGTATCGCCAGGCTGCCTGAGGCGCAGAGGGCGGAGATCGAGGCGGATATTATGGCCTGTTACCAGCGCAACTGCCAGCTGGCCATGGTGGATTCCAGTAAGGGCATCACCAACCTCCATGTGCCTAATAATATTATTGTTGATGCCTCCATGCCCGTGGTTGTCCGCGACGGCGGCCGGATGTGGGGACCTGATGACCAGCTGCACGACACCATTGCCATGGTGCCGGATCGCTCTTATGCCACCATCTATCAGGAGGTCTTTGCCGATTGCCAGCAACACGGCGCCTATGATCCGGCCACCATGGGCTCGGTGGCCAATGTCGGCCTCATGGCCCAGAAGGCCGAGGAGTACGGCTCCCACGATAAGACCTTTGTGGCGCCCGCTAGCGGCACCATCCGCATTGTCGAGGCGGCCTCCGGCGCCACCCTGCTGGAGCAGGCCGTGGAGCAGGGCGATATCTTCAGGGGCTGTCAGACCAAGGATGCCCCCATCCGGGACTGGGTCAAGCTGGCGGTTAATCGGGCCCGGGCCACGGGTTCCCCGGCCCTTTTCTGGCTTGATGCAAACCGGGCCCATGATGCCGAGCTCATCGCCAAGGTCAAGGCCTATCTGCCCGACCATGACACCAGCGGCCTTGACATCCGGATCATGCAGCCGGATGAGGCCATGCGCCTCTCCCTGGAGAGGATCAGGAAGGGCCAGGACACCATCTCGGTGACCGGTAATGTCCTGCGTGATTATCTCACCGACCTCTTCCCCATCCTAGAGCTGGGCACCAGCGCCAAAATGCTCTCCATCGTGCCCCTGATGAACGGCGGCGGCCTCTTTGAGACCGGCGCCGGCGGCTCCGCCCCCAAGCATGTCCAGCAGTTTCTCAAAGAGGGTCATCTGCGCTGGGATTCTCTGGGTGAGTTCTGCGCCCTGGTTCCCTCCTTTGAGCATTTTGCCGCCACCCATGGTAATGAGAAGGCGGCCCTTCTGGCCGAGACCCTGGACCGGGCCATCGGCAAGCACCTGGAAAACGAGAGGTCGCCCTCCCGCCGGGTGGGAGACCTCGATACCCGCGGCAGCCATTTCTACCTGCTCCTCTACTGGGCCCAGGCCCTGGCCAGCCAGGGTAAGGATGCCGGGCTTGCCGCCCGCTTCACCAAGGTGGCGGCCGAGCTGGGGGCCAATGAGGCTAAAATTGTCCAGGAGATGAAGAGTGCCCAGGGCCAGGCCGTGGATATCGGCGGTTATTTTCGGCCCCTTACCGAAAAGGTCACCCCGGCCATGCGGCCAAGCGCCACTTTGAACGCCATTATCGATGCCATGTAGCCTCAGGGAGTAAGTCTGACCAAGAAACGTGCTTGATCAACCCTTTCAGGGTTAATGTTGTAAACATATTTTGAGGCGCTCTGTACGAGCTTAATAGGGAACCCCGTGTAAATCGGGGACGGGCCCGCCGCTGTGACCGGGGACGAATTCCGCGTAATACCACTGTTCTGCTGAAGGAATGGGAAGGTGCGGAAGGAGGATGAGCCGGGAGTCAGAAGACCTACCTCAAAAAAATGAAGGTGAAGATCCCCGTGGACCAGGGATTTTTGCACCCTATCTGTGGAATAGCAGGGCATCCCCGGATCAATTTTATTGGTCCGGGGATTTTTTTTTCTCATCTCCGGGCCGCATCTTTGTGATGTGAGGAGAAGGGAAGATGAAGAAGTGGATAGGTATTCTGGTTGGGGGCCTGATCCTGGGTGGCCAGCCCCTGTGGGCAGAGAGCAGAGAAGCAGATGGCCAGAGCGTGGTGATGGATGAGGTGGTGGTGACGGCCGGCCGCCTGGCCGAGCCGCTGCGGAGCCAGACAGCCAGCGTCCTTATTATCGACGGCCACGAGATAGCAACCTCGCCGGCCCGTAATCTGGGTGATCTTCTGGCCCAGAAGGGGTTGGGGTATATCAAGAAATACCCGGGCGGTCTCACTTCCATGGGGATCCGCGGCTTTAAGACCGATACCCATGGCAATGATCTGCGCGGCCATGTCCTGGTTCTGCTGGACGGCAGACGGGCCGGCACCGGCAATGTGGCCAAGATCTCCACGGCAAATATCCAGCGGCTGGAGATCATCAGGGGGCCGGCTGCCGTGCAATATGGCTCAGCCGCCATGGGGGGCGTGGTCAATGTCATCACCCGGCAGGGCCAGAAGGAGCCGGCAGCCCAGATCCGGGTGGCCCTGGCCAGCCATGGGGGCAGTGAGGCCGCCCTGGCACTCTCTGGCTGGCAGGGGAGCCTTGACTATGCCGCTGCTTTTTCCCGGGCCACCCTGGACGATTACCAGGATGGCAGCGGCCAGACCTTCTCTAATTCAGGCTATCACCGCCAGGATGCCTATTCTGCCAATCTGGGCTACGCCTTTCACCCTGATCAGCGCCTCGGCCTGATCATTACCGGTTATGAAGGCGACCACCTGGGCAATCCCGGCTCTCTGAGTCAAAACGATCTGGACAATTATAAAGATGCCCGGCTCTACTCAGGCGATCTGGTGTACAGCGGCGCCCACAAGGAGAAGCTGAGCTGGCTCCTTCGTTATTTTCAGGGCCAGGACCGTGATCTCTGGCATGATCCTGTGGCCAGCAATGCCAGCGGTTGGGATAACGGCATTGCGGCCATGCAGAAGACCGCTCACCAAGGCAGTCAGGCCCAGGGGAGTATGGATCTGGACTGGGCCCAGGTGACCGCCGGTCTTGACTGGGCAGATTATGCCATGGAGAGCACCTGGACCCCCCAGGAAACCGAATATGAAAACAGGGCCGGCTTCATCCTGGCCAAGGGAAGGTTTTTGGACCAGCGGTTGATTGTAGATGGTGGCCTGCGTTACGACACCTATGAGGTTGCCATGCTGGAACCTGCCGGCCAGAGGGAGAAAGAAAGCAGGCTGACCCCAAGTGTGGGAATGGCCTATCTGCTCAGCCGGGCATGGCAGGCCCGGCTCCATTACGGCCAGGCCTTTGTCATGCCCGGCGCCGATCAGCTGGCTGCTGATTACACCATCTGGGGCCGCCATTATCTGGGCAATCCCCACCTGCGACCCGAGTCGAGCCGGACCTGGGAGGCAGGGATCCACTATTATGGCCCTCTTCTTGCGGCCGGGCTCAGCTCTTTTCATACCTCCTTTGACGACAAGATTGAAGTCGTGGCGGTTGACGGCATATCCAGCTGGGACAATGTGGGCCGGGCAACAGTGGGCGGGGTGGAGGGAGAGTTTTCTTGCGATATCGGGGCCTGGCTTGCCTGGCCCTATGAGGTGAAACTCTTTGCCGGCCTGCTCTATCACCACACTTATGAAGACCAGGAGACGCAGCAGGATCTCAAATATATCCATGAATGGCAGGGTTCCTGCGGCCTGAGTGTGACAGATTATGACGGCTTTTCAGGCCAGCTCAGTTTTGCCTACTCCGGGCCGCAGCTCATTGACGACAGGCAGAGCAGCATCGTACCCACCCCGGTGGTGGAGAAGGGCGGTTTCACCGTGGCCCAGGTGAGTGTGGTCAAGCGCCTCCTGACCCTGGATAAGGCAGGGGCTTTAAGCCTGCGTGCTGACATAGCCAATCTCCTGGACAAGGAGTATGCCTATGTCAAGGGCTACCCCATGCCTGGCCGCGTCTTCAGCCTGGGTCTGGAATGGGGGTATTGAGTGATGAGATACTTTCTTCTTCTTTGGCTCCTGCTCTTTATGGTCATGCCGGTGATGGCCTGCGGGGAGGGGAGGGCGGCCCGTATCATCTCCCTGGGCCCGGTCAATACGGAAAACATCTATCTCCTGGGCGCCCAGGAGAGGCTGGTGGCCAATACCGACTATTGCCTGTGGCCGGAGGCGGCCCGGGCCAAGGCCAAGATCGGCTCTGTGCTGCAGATTAATATCGAAAAGATCGTTGCCCTGCGCCCAGACCTGATCCTGGCCACCGGCCTCAGTCAGCCCCAGCAGATAGAAAAGCTGCAGGGGCTGGGGCTCAAGGTGGTGCAATTCGGCCAGCCCTCCTCCTTTGCCGATATCTGCGCCCACTTTATGGAACTGGGCAGATTGGTGGGGCTGGAGGCCAGGGCCGCCCGTATTGTGGAGGAGGCGCGGGCGCGGGTGACTTTGACGCGGCAACGGGTGGCGCTTCTCTCGCCCCAGAAGGTCTTTCTGCAGGTGGGTCTTCAGCCCCTTTTTTCGGCAGTGGAAGGTTCCTTTACCCATGATTTTATCGACCTGGCCGGCGGTATTAATATTGCCCGGAGGCAGAGCCGGGGTACTGTCAGGCTTGAAAAGGTCATTGCCGAAAATCCCGATGTGATCATTGTGGCGGTAATGGGCTCTGACCGCGGCATGGGCGCCAGGCAAAGGCAACGCTGGCTGGATCTCCGGGTCATGGAGGCGGCCCGGCAGCAACGGGTCCATGCCCTGGATCCGCATCTGGTCTGCAGTCCATCCCCTCTCACCTTTGCCGATACCCTGGAGCTGATGGCCCGGCTCATCCATCCAGATGTCTTCAGGAGCACCGCTCTGGAGGAGAGACCATGACCCTGTGGCACCTGTTTCAGTCTGGCGGCCCCCTCATGTGGCCCCTGCTTCTTTGTTCCCTGGTGGTAATGACCCTGGTTTTTGAACGCACTCTCTTTTGGCTCAAACTGGGGCAGAAGCGCAATCACCCGCTGGTGGAGGAGGTGTTGCGTCTTGCCGGCCAGGGTGACTGGCCGGCCATAGAGGAGAAGACAAAAGAGAGCCGGGATTTTGTGGTCCTTGTCCTGGTTGCCGCCCTTGGTCATCGCCACTCTGTCATGACCCGGGCCATGGAGGCCCAGGCCGAGGTGAGCCTGCACCGCATGCGCCGCTTTATGTCGGCTCTGGATACCATGATCACCGTGGCCCCTCTCTTAGGCATCCTGGGGACCGTGCTGGGGATCATCGTCTCTTTTGAGATGCTGGGGGCAGGAGGGGGCAGCGATCCCCGGGCAGTGACCGCTGGTATTGCCCAGGCCCTTGTGACCACAGCCCTTGGCCTGGCCATTGCCGTTATGGCCGTGGTTCCCTATAATTTTTTCAACAGCCGGATCAGGCGGGCCGGCCATCTCATGGAAAAATATGGCAGTCGCCTGGAAATGGTCTGTCAGAAAAAGAAGGCAGGGGCTGGGAGGGATATGCCATGAAAATAAAAGAGCAGCCCCGCCGGCCGGCCCGCCTCGAGATGCTGCCCCTCCTTGATGTGGTCTTTCTGCTGCTGGTCTTTTTCATTTATGCCATGCTCTCCATGGCGGTGGAGCGCGGTCTCCATCTTGATTTGCCGCACTCCTCCCAGGCCCGGCCCTCCCCGGACCAGGTTACCGCCGTCTCCCTGTGCCGGGGAGCAGGGGGCCTGGAGGTGTATATGGATAAAGATCTCCTTTCCCTGGATCTCCTGGGCAGCCGCCTGGAATCCCTGGTGAACTCAGAAGCCACAAGAGAGCCGCGGGTCGCCCTTTTTGCCGAGGCGACCATTTCCTATCAGGAGCTCTTTATGGTCCTTGACCTGATCAGGGCAAGTGGTGTAGCTGCCATTTCCCTGCAGGCCGAGGCCGGTGAATAAGCCATGCCTCTCCTGGTGCTCAGTTTTGTCGGAGCCCTGCTCTGCCATCTCCTGCTCTTTCTCACTCCCCTGGCCGGCTCCTTTATGGCCGTGGATGTGGAAGCACCCAGGCCCAAGGGCGAGGTCAGGGTCCATTTCAGCCAGCCGCGCCGCCCCCCTTCCCAGGGAAAAACCGTGTCGCCATCTGCCTTGCCGCCCCAGGCTGAGGGGAGAGCGGCAAGAGATCCTAAGGCGGAGCAGCTCCTTTCCCGGAAGATCATGAGAGGGGACGGAGTGTTGGAGCCGGCAAGGAAAAGATCAGGGCCGGCAGGGCAGGAGGAGCGGCCTGTATTGCAAAGGGCAGAAGAGGCCGCTCCTGTCGCGAGCCCCGCCGGCGCCCTGGCGAAGGGGACTGAAGCGCCGGATCCTCAAAGGGAGGGCGTGGCGGCGGCAGGAGCCGGAACTGAGGCCGCGCCCCTCTGGGAGCAGAATGGCAAACCAAGCTATCCGCCCTTGGCCCGCCGCCGGGGCTGGCAGGGCAGGGTCCTTCTTGAGGTCGTGGTACTGGCGGATGGGACGGTGGAATCTCTGGCGCTCCATACCAGTAGTGGCTACACCCTTCTTGACAAGAGCGCTGTCTTTGCGGTGCAGGCGTGGCGTTTCAGACCAGCCCGCCGAGAGGGAGTGGCTGTGGCCAGCCGGGTGCTGGTGCCCATTCATTTCATCTTGGAGAAGAGCTCGTAAATGGTACTGTTTGAGTCCCAGGGCCATGAAGGGCAAGGCTAGGCTGAACCACGGCCGGCCTCACCTCCTTGGTGAGGCCTCCGCTGCTGAGAGAAAATTTTTGCCATTTGCCTTCCTTCTGACGTAGAGTGTCTAGGATATCGTAGGCCGGGGCCGGGGTACGTTTCTGCTCTGGCCTGGCTCTCTTTTTAAAAAAAAGCGGGGAGAAAGTAATGACAAAGGGGAAAATCGGTCTGGTGATGACAGCGGCTTTTCTGGTCTCTGCTCCTTGGGGCATGGCCGGTGCACAGGGACCGGAAACAATTGATTTGAAAGAACAATTCCAGGTGGAGGGCGGCATGAAGGCGGTTATCTTTCCCCATCGTACCCATCAGGCCAAGCTGGCCTGTTCCTCCTGCCATCTTGATCCGGAGGGCGGCGGCAAACTGGTGGTGGAACTGGTCAATAAGGTGGGGATCGGCAATGATTTTCATAAAAAATTCTGCTGGCCCTGCCATGAGGAGATGAAGGTGCCCCGGGGTAAATCCTGCACCACCTGTCATGGCTGAGATTGCCGCTCTCCCTTTGCCTTTTTCCGGCACCTGATGAGGCGCTGTCATTCGCCGGGGCTGGTTGCATTTTTCAGGTTTTATGACTATAAAAATCCTGGTGTGGGAAGTGCGGCGTTTGCGGCAGCCGGCTGTGGGCGTAAATTCGGGCTTCTCGATAATCAACAGGAGTCCCTTGTCATGTCCGCCCCTCTTTTGCCCTTATCTGTCAGCAGCCGTATTGCTGCTATCTATGCAGAGATAGAAGAGCAGTATGCCCTGGTGGCCGGGCAGCTCGCCTTCAGCTGCACCGGCTGCCCGGATAATTGCTGCGACAGCTATTTTCAGCACCATACTTACAGTGAATGGGCCTATCTCTGGCTGGGCCTGCAGGAGCTGCCGGCGGCAAAACGGCAGGAGTATGAGGACCGTTCCCGGGAGTATATTGCCCAAAGTAATGCGGCCCTGGGCCGCGGTGAACGGCCGCAGATCCTCTGCCCCTTAAATGACGACGGTCTCTGCGGCCTCTACAGCCACCGTCTGCTCATCTGCCGCCTGCACGGCGTGCCCTCGGTAATGACCAGGCCCGATGGCCAGCAGCTCCTTTTTCCCGGCTGTTTTCGCTGCCAGGAGATCACCGGTGATCGTAAAGAGCTGCCCCGCATGGACCGCACCCAGATCTTTCAGGACTTTGTCCAGGTGGAGATGGAGTGGCTGGGGGTGAAGAGAAAGGTGCTGCCCAAGATAAAGATGACCATTGCCGAGATGATCATCAAGGGCCCCCCCCACTTCAGCCATTGCCGGATCTGAACATTCCCCTCAGCAGCAAGTCCATATCCCGCTACCACGCTCCCTGCCGCGGTCATGGCGTCTCAGGGCCGGGGCATTTTTGGAGGCCTATGTTTTTACGACCAGAGCGCCGTGAGCGGCGACCCTTGCCGCTGATTCTCTCCTTTCTTGCTGCGCTGCTTCTGGGCTGTGGCCTGCTGCCGGGCCAGGCCCCTGCTGCTGGACCCATGCTGCCCCTGGTGTATGAGGAACATCTCGATGTTGACGGCTGGTTGATGAGTGAAAAGCTTGATGGGGTGCGCGGCTATTGGGACGGTCACCATTTGTGGACAAAAAACGGTCATCTCCTGGCCCCCTTGCCCGCCTTTATCCAAGGCCTGCCCTCCTTTGCCCTGGAGGGGGAGCTGTGGGGCGGCCGGGGCACTTTTGAGCAAACCCTCTCCATTGTCAAAAAAGAGCAGCCCCATGACGGCTGGTTGCAGCTCAAATTCGCCATTTTTGACGTGCCCCGGGAAGCCGGCGGCTTTACCCGCCGCCTCGAGAAGGCGTGCACCTGGTTTGCCTCCCATCCCTCTGACTATGCCTTTGTTATCCCCCAGACCATGGTCAGCAACAGGGACCATCTGCGTCAGGAGCTGCAGCGGATTGAAGAAGCAGGCGGCGAAGGGCTCATGGTCCGCCGGCCCGATGCCCCCTATGTGGCCGGCCGCAGTGCTGATATCCGCAAGGTCAAAAGCTTTCAGGATGCCGAGGCCAAGGTGGTGGGCCATCTGCCCGGCAAGGGCAGAAACAGCGGCCGGCTCGGTTCCCTCCTGGTGGAGCTTGCTGACGGCACCCGATTTAAAATAGGCAGCGGCTTCACTGACCAGCAACGCCAGGCGCCGCCTGCCATGGGCGCCGTGGTTACCTTCAAGTTTTACGGAAAATATCGGTCTGGAATTCCCAGATTCCCCTCCTTTCTGCGCCTCCGGACGGACCCTGATTTGTAAGGGATGGGTCAGCCCCGGGGCATGAGGGGTGGCAAGATTATCCCTGAAAACCCTCGGCCGTGGGATAGCGCCGGCCGAAGCCAAAGGCCTTGCTGGTGACCTTGAGACCTAGGGCCGCCTGTTTGCGCTTGTGTTCGTTGCTTTTGATGCGGCGCACCACATCGCGCACCACCTCCTCGGCAAAGCCCAGCTCGACAATCTCGGCAAGGGATTTATGCTCCTCCAGGTAGGCGGCGAGGATGGGGTCGAGGACCTCATAGGGAGGGAGGTCATCCTGATCCTTCTGATTGGGGGCCAGTTCCGCACTGGGTGGTTTGCTGAGGGTGGTGGCCGGGATGATCTCCTGCTCCCTGTTGACATAGCGGGAAAGTTCATAGACCAGCATCTTGGGCACATCCGAGATCACGGCCAGGCCGCCGCTCATATCGCCGTACAGGGTACAGTAGCCCACGGCCAGTTCGCTCTTGTTGCCCGTGGTGAGCAACAGGGCCTGGTATTTGTTGGCCAGGGCCATGAGCAGCACCCCCCGGATGCGGGCCTGGATGTTCTGCTCCGTAACATCCTCTTGGTAGCCTGCAAAGAAAGGCGCCAGGCTCTGCTTGAAGCTGTCAAAGAGGGCATTGATGGGCAGAATCTCAAAGCGGATGCCCAGCTTCTCGGCAAGCCTTCTGGCGTCGGCAAGGGAGTCCGGCGAGGAGTAGGGCGAGGGCAGCGCCACGCCCAGGACGTTTTTCGGCCCCAGGGCCTGACAGGCCAGGACGCAGGTCAGGGCCGAATCAATACCGCCGCTGAGTCCCATCAGGACCTTGCTGAAGCCGCATTTTCTGACATAATCCCTGGTGCCCATCACCAGCGCCTCATGGAGGGCTGCCATCCTGTCGGCGGGCTGTTTGGTAACAGGAGTGAGGTGGTTGCTGTCCACCAGCAGCAGGTCCTGGTCAAAGGAGTCTGCCTGGCCGCAGAGTCTGCCCTGGCCGTCAAGGACAAGACTGGTGCCGTCAAAGAGAATGGAGTCCTGGCCCCCTACCTGGTTGCAGTAGAGAAGGGGGACGCCATATTTGCGGCTGATGGCGGCAAAGAGCTGGTGGCGCTGATCCTGCTTGCCCATGGTAAAGGGCGAAGCCGCAATATTGATGAGCAGGTCAAGGTCATGGCGGGCCTTGAGCTCGGCCACCGGATCCGTGGCATAGCGCTGTCTGGGAAAGGCATCAATATCATTGAAGAGATCCTCGCAGATGGTGAGGCCCAGGTTGAGGCCGTCCAGGCAGAAGAACTGGCTCGAGGTGCCGGGCTGGAAGTAGCGGCTCTCGTCAAAGACATCGTAGGTGGGCAGCAGCTTCTTGTGACTGGCGTGGAGGATCTCCCCGTCTCTGAAAAGCAGCGCTGTATTGTGAAGGGGCTTGCCCTGGTGTGCCTGGCTGGGGCTGATGATGCCGCAGAGAACGGCAATGCCCCTGATCTCTTTAATGAGGCCGTCCAGATGGGTGTTTTGCTCATGGAGAAAGGAGGCATGTTCCAGGTAGTCCAGGGGCGGGTAGCCGCAGAGGGCCAGTTCTGGAAAGATGGCGAGCTGGGCCCCCCTCTCTTTGGCCCGCAAGGCCTCTTTGCGGATGAGGGCGGCATTGCCGCAGAAGTCGCCGATTACGGGGTTTATCTGGAGAAGGGCTATTTTCATGGCAGGTCTGTGGTCGAATTTGGCAGGAAGGGTGATCTCCTTATAAGGAGACCCAGGATTTTTTTATGGCCAGCGGCGCGGCAGAGGCTTCTTGGGGCAAAACGCCTCTTAGTCTTTTCTATGGTGTTTCTTCTCAATAAGGCCGGCGAGCCATTGGTGTTGATGTATAGCATCATAATCACTGGGGGCAAACAATTTCCCTTTTTTCTTGCCAGGTTAAGGTCTTCCTGGTTAGTTTAAAAGTAAATTTTTTCCGATATAATCCCGGCCCGGCCTCAGCCTGCCGCAATTCTTTGTTTTTTCTTTTTCAGGATAGAGTACGCCCTATGACCTCGGCCCCCAAATTTTTTATTCTGGACACCAATGTCCTTCTTCACAATGCTGAGGCCTTGAAATCCTTTGCCGATAATATTGTGGTCCTGCCCATGACCGTTATTGAGGAGCTTGACAAGTTCAAGAGCCGTAGTGACGAGTTGGGGCGCAATGCCCGTCAGGTGGTCCGGGAGCTCGATCGTCTGCGGCTCAAAGGTCCTCTTTCTGCCGGGGTGGCCATGGAAAACGGCGGCAGGGTGATGATAGTCCTTGAGCATGAGACCGCCAAACATCCCAGTCTCAATCTGGCGGTGCCGGACAACCGTATTCTGGCCGTGGCCTATACCCTTTTGTCCCAGCAGAAGAAGGTTGTTTTTGTCTCCAAGGATATTAATGCCCGTCTCAAGGCCGATGTTCTGGGCCTGGAGGTCCAGGACTTTGAAAAGCAGAAGGTTAATGTTGATGAGCTTTTTGCCGGCTACCGGGAGATAGAGGTGCCGGGCAGCCTGCTTGCCGATATTTTTCAGAGCGAGGAGCTGCCTGTTGCGGGTTATGATTTCTATGCCAATGAGTTTGTCCTCTTGACAGACCAGGCTGACCCCAAGCACACTGCCCTGGCCCGGGCCGGTTCAGCCGACACCCTGGTCCGCCTCAATAAACAGTATGACAGCGCCTGGCAGATTCACTCCCGCAGCAAAGAGCAGCGCATGGCCCTGGAGCTATTACTTGATCCCCGGATCAAGATCGTCACCCTGGTGGGGCAGGCCGGTACCGGCAAGACCCTGCTGGCCCTGGCTGCCGCTCTGGAGACCACCATCGCCCTGGAGGAGTATGAGAAGATTTTGGTGAGCAGGCCCATTATTCCCCTGGGCAAGGATCTGGGCTATATGCCCGGTGACAAGGACGACAAGCTCCGTCACTGGATGCAGCCTATCTTTGATAATCTCACCTATATTCTTGGTGACCGAGGAGGTAAGGCCTCGGAAAAGGATGTGGAGACGGTCCGCAAAAAAGTGGAACAACTTCTCAAGGATCATATCATCGAAATGGAGGCCCTTACGTTTATCCGGGGCCGCTCCATCCCCAATCAATATGTGATTATTGACGAGGCCCAGAACCTCACCCCCCATGAGGTGAAGACCATTATCAGCCGGGCCGGGGAGGGGACCAAGATGGTGCTCACCGGTGATCCCTACCAGATTGACAACCCCTATCTTGATTCTTCCAGTAACGGCCTGGCCTATACGGTGGAGAGGTTAAAGGGGTTGCCCATCCACGGCCATGTCACCCTGCGCAAGAGTGAGCGCAGCGAGCTGGCCGGGGTGGCGGCTGATTATTTATGAGAAAATTTTTTGGTGTTGCCGGCGCCGCTGACAACGAGATTGGTTTTTGATAGGCGATAGCAGGTCCATGTCAAGGGCTGAAAATGACAAAAAATGGAGTAACATCTTGAAATTTGAACCGAAATGGATTGCCTGGGAGATCACCCGCCGCTGTAATCTGAAATGTGTCCATTGCCGCTCCTCATCCACCCTGGAGGTGGAGGGACATCCAGATTTTTCCTTTAGCGAGGCCATCCGCATTCTCGATGACATCACCTCCTACGCCAGCCCCGTGGTGGTGCTCTCCGGTGGCGAACCCCTGCTGCGGGAGGATGTGTTTGATATCGCCTCCTACGGCACGGGCAAGGGGCTGCGGATGTGTCTGGCCACCAATGGCCTGCTGGTCAACCAGGAGATCTGCACCAAAATAAAGGAGAGCGGCATCAAGATGGTTTCTCTTTCCCTGGACGGCTCCACGGCGGCCATTCATGATGATTTCCGCAATCAGCCCGGGGCCTTTGCCGGGGTGATGACTGCTGCCCGCCTTTTCAAGGAAAATGACATCCCTTTTCTGATCAACTCCTCCTTTACCAAGCGCAACAAGGACGAGGTGCCCAAGGTCTATGAGCTTGCCAAGGAGCTGGGGGCCAAGGCCTGGTACATGTTCATGATCGTTCCCACCGGCCGCGGCGAGGATATCATGGAGGAGCTGGTGCCCCAGGAGATGTATGATGAGCTGCTGGATTGGCATTATGAGATGGAGAAGAATGAAGATGAGCTCCTGGTGCGTCCCACCTGCGCCCCCAGCTATTACCGGGTCCTGCTCCAGAAGAAAAAGGAGAAGGGCGACGAGTTTGAGCGGCGCAGCCTCAAGTTTTCCACCGGCGGCGCCAAGGGCTGCCTGGCCGGCCAGGTCATCTGTCTCATTGACGTGGATGGCAATGTCCTGCCCTGCAGCTATTTCCCCAAGGCGGCCGGCAATATCCGGGAGCAATCCTTCAAGGATATCTGGGAAAACTCCCCCCTGTTTCATGAAATGCGCGACTTCAAGGCCTATAAGGGCCGCTGCGGCGAATGTGAGTATGTCACGGTGTGCGGCGGCTGCCGGGCCCGGGCCTATGCCATGAGCGGTGATTATATGGCGGAAGAGCCCTTTTGTAATTATGTGCCGCGCACCTTCAATGCCGCCGATAAAGAATAACATCCTTTGCCAACGTGCCAAAAGTAACGGCCCCAGGGCGTAACCAATAAATCTGAAACCCGGTACCTACTTTATGAACGATACCTTTTTGAAAGCCTGTCGAGGAGAAGCCGTTTCCCATACCCCCATCTGGATCATGCGCCAGGCCGGTCGTTATCTGCCTGACTATCACAAGGTCAGGAGCAAGATGTCTTTCCTGGAATTGTGCAAGACCCCGGAAAAGGCGGCTGAGGTTACCATGCAACCCGTGGATATCTTGGGGGTTGATGCCGCTATTCTCTTCTCCGATATCCTGGTGACCCTGGAGGCCATGGGCATGGACCTGGACTTCAAGGAGAAGCAGGGGCCGGTTCTGGCCAATCCGGTGCGTTGCCAGGCGGATCTTGACCGGCTTATTGTGCCCGATCCCGTGGAAAAGCTGGGCTATGTGATGGCTGCCATCCAACTGCTGCGCAAAGAGCTGGCCACCCGGGTGCCCCTCATCGGCTTTTCCGGGGCGCCCTTTACCCTCTCCACCTATGCCATTGAGGGCGGTTCTTCCAAGGCCTTCTGGAACACCAAAAAGATGATGTACACCAACCCTGAGCTCTATCACGGGTTGATGCGCAAGATCACCGATTCCACCATCACCTATCTGCAGGCCCAGGCCGAGGCCGGCGCCCAGGCCCTGCAGATCTTTGATTCCTGGGCCGGTGTACTTACTCCCGGAGATTTTGCCGAGTTTGCCCTTCCCTATGTCCAGGATATCATCAAGGCCTTGAAGCCAGCTGGTGTGCCCCTTATCTATTTTGCCAATAATTGCGCTGGGCTGCTGGATTTGACCAAGACCTCGGGTGCCGATGTCCTGGGCATTGATTGGCGGGTGGATATCCCCACTGCCATCAAGGTCTTTGGTCCGGATATCGCCATTCAGGGCAACCTGGACCCCATTGCTCTCCTCCTGCCCGAAGAGAAGCTCGAGAAACGGATAGCCGCTATCCTGGAAAGAGGCAAGGCGGCCAAGGGCCATATCTTCAATCTTGGCCACGGCATTTTGCCCGAAACCCCGCCGGAGAAGGCCAAATTTGTGGTGGATACCGTGCACCGGTTAAGTAAAAGAATGTAGAGAAGGTAGAGGAGTTAGAGAAGGTAAAGAAGGTGTTCCATTCTATAACTCCTCTACCTTCTATAACTTCTCTAACTTCTTCATATTCGGTCGCGAAAAAAAAATGATTCCTTCAATTTCCCAATGTCGTCAGCTCATGGCCGACCATGCCATGCTTGACAATATCAAGGAGCACTCGGTGATGGTGGCCCGGGTGGCCACCATGCTCAGCAGCGAGCTTAACAGGGCCGGGGTCCCGATAGACGTTGAGCTGGCCCTGGCCGGGGCCCTGCTTCATGATATCGCCAAGACCATGTGCCTGGAGAGCGGCTGCAACCATGCCCGGGTGGGTGCGGAGATCTGTCTGGCCCATGGTTTTGCTGAAGTTGCCGATATTGTGGGCGAGCACGTGATGCTCCGGGATTTTTCGCCGGCCCGGCTGTCGGCCAAAGAGGTGGTCTCTTATGCCGATAAAAGGGTGAAGCATGACCAGATTGTCTCTTTGGGGGAACGGTTGGAGTATATCCTCGGGCGTTATGGGCAAGGTGATCCCCATCGCATTGCTCTGATTCGAGAAAATTTCGATAAATGGTGTCAGCTGGAAGAGCGGATCTTCAGCTTTCTTGCTTTTAAACCCGCCCAGGTCCCGGACCTGGTGAAGGAGTCAGGTGAGCTGAAAAATGACTATGCAGAAACCGGCTGAGTCCCAAATAGGTGTGGTCCTTCTCAATCTGGGGGGGCCGGAACATCTGGAGGATGTGGAATCTTTTTTGTTCAACCTCTTTTCTGATCGCCAGATCATCCGCCTCTCCCCCCTTCCCTTTCTACAGAAACCCCTTGCCAGGTTTATTGCCAGGCGTCGGGCCCCAAAATCGTGCAAGGCCTACCAGCAAATCGGCGGTGGTTCACCCCTGCGTACGATTACGGCCCGGCAGGGGGAAGTCTTGGCGGAGCAGCTCGCCCCCCTGGGTAGCTTTCAGGTTGATATGGCCATGCGTTACTGGCATCCCGATGCCCGGCAGACCTTGACGGCGATGGGGAAAAAAGGGATTACCCGCATTGTTGCCCTCACCCTCTATCCCCATTATTCAAAGGCCACCACGGGTTCATCTATCGCTGACCTTGCCCGGGTGGCAGAGGAGCTGCCATACCCCTTTGAGATCGCTGCCGTTGAAGCATGGCCGGACCAGCCTGACTATATCGCTTCCCTGGTGCGCGGTGTGCACAGCGCCTTTGACCGTTGTCCAGGCACCCCCACCCTGATCTATTCCGCCCACAGTCTGCCCATGAAGTTCATTGAAGAGGGGGATCCCTATCTCCACGACCTGGCTAAAACCATTGTCGAGGTGGAGGAGAAGACGGGTATCCGTGGCAAACTCTGCTTCCAGAGTCGCTCAGGGCCGGTTAAATGGCTGTCTCCCTCCACTCCGGATACTCTGCTTGAATTGGCGGCAAAGGGTGTGCAGGAGGTGGTGGTCATGCCCATCAGCTTTGTCTCCGATCATGTGGAGACCCTGTATGAGATAGATATCCAGTATGCCGAACTGGCCAGAGAGCTGGGCATGCGCCTGGTGCGCACCAGCTCCCTCAATGACGAGCCTCGCTTTATCAAGGGTCTGGCCAAGCTCGTTATTGCGGCCTGTCGTGGCAAGAAATGGCTCTGAAAAGAGACAGAGGAGCCCTGCCGCCACGGCACTCTTTTCCTGAATCCTTAAATCCTAGAATTCACACCGGCGCCTGATAACGGCGCATCCGGACACTCATCAGAATGCCGATGCCCGCCATGGTGGTTATCAGCGACGAACCCCCATAGCTGAAGAGCGGCAGGGGCATCCCCACCACCGGCAACAGCCCCATGACCATGGCCAGATTGATAAAGGCCTGCCAGAAGATAAGTGATACCACCCCCAGGCAGAGGAGGGTGCCGAACTTGTCTCTGGAGGAAAGCGCGATGTGGAGGCCCCAGAAGATCAGGAAGAAATAGACACCAAAAAAGAAGAGGGAGCCCAAAAAACCCCACTCCTCCGCCCAGATGGAAAAGGCGAAATCCGTATGTCGTTCCGGCAGGAAGTCGAGATTGCCCTGGGTTCCCTGCAGATAACCTTTGCCGAAGGTCAGGCCGCTGCCCACGGCAATCTTGGACTGGATAATGTGGTACCCGCTGCCGAGGCTGTCTGAGCCGGGATTGAGAAAGGTCTCAATGCGTTGGCGTTGATAGGGCTTGAGCAGATATTGCCAGCCGATGCCGGCGGTGAGGAAGGCGGTGACGATCAAGGTGACCAGGGTGGACCAGCGTAATTTTACAAAAAGGGTCATGGAAACGAAGATAAAGGCAAGCATCAAGGCGGTTCCCAGGTCGGGCTGACTGACGATAAGGGCGAAGGGGAGGCCGGCCAGTGCCAGGGGAACAAAAAGCTCCTTGAGGGTGAAGCCCTTGCCGGTATCCTTGCGGAAATAATAACTGGCCAGGGTGATGACCAGCATCAGTTTGGCCGGTTCAGAGGGCTGCAATTTGAAAAAACCGAGATTGATCCAGCGGCTGGTGCCGGCCAGACCACTGCTGAAGAGGGAGGAAAAGAGCAGCAGGCAGATGACAACCCCGTACAGGGTGTAATTGAACTCGACCAGGATCCGGTAATCAACACTGATGATGAGGAGAATAAGGGCAAAACCCATGATGAAGAAGTAGAGCTGCTTGAGATAAACCGGGGTGCCGCGGAAGGTGTCGGGCGTCGCACTGTAGAGATTGGCCACACACATGGCGCCAATGAGGGCCACCAGGCCGAGAAGGACCCAGTCGAAGTTTTGGAAAAGTCTGCGGTCGAATTGAAACATGTTTATTTAAGAAGTTGTGAATTCAGGATTCAGGATTAAGAAGAGGGGCTGGTGATAGCAATTCTTATTTCTCGCTGTTTGGTTCTGAATTCTTTTTGTTAAAATAGGCTTCCAGCACGGCCTTGGCAATGGGGGCGGCTGCGGAGCCGCCATGGCCACCATGCTCGTTGAGCACGGTAACGGCAATTTCAGGATTTTCCGCCGGGGCATAGCAGGTAAACCAGGCATGGTCTCGGAATCTGTTGGGCACGTCTTCCTCCTCTGCCTCGCTGTAGTGCTCCAGCCGCACCACCTGGGCGGTGCCTGTCTTGCCGGCCACCATAATCGTCTCCATTTTGGCGCTGCCGCCGGTTGCATGCTCACCGTTAACGGCAGCCACCAGTCCCTTGTTGATCAGTTTTAATTCTCGCGCCGTGCTGAAGGCCTGGCCGCTTTGCTGGGGGGGGAATTCCTGCAGAGTGGCGCCGTCCTGATCCTTGATGGCAAGGACAACCTGCGGCGTGTAAAGCGTACCGCCATTGGCGATGGCCGCGGTCATCCGGGTGATCTGCAGTGGCGTGGCCAGGTTGAAACCCTGGCCAATGGAGACAGATACGGTTTCCCCCTGTTGCCATCTCTCGTTCTTCTTTCTTTTCTTCCACTCTTTGGTCGGTACCAGCCCTGCTTTTTCATTTTCCAGGATAATGCCCGATTTTTCACCGAGTCCCAGGCTCTTGGCGTAGATGGCCAGTTTGTCGACGCCGACTTCCTGGCCGATATGATAAAAATAGACATCGCACGATTCGGCCAGGGCCTGTTCCAGATTGATATCTTTGCCGTGGCCCCATCTTTTCCAGCAGCCATAACGGTGGCCATGGAGGGTGAAGGAGCCGTTGCAGTCGTAGGTGGTTTCCGGGGTAATGACCCCTTCCATGAGTCCGGCCAGGGCAGTGACCATTTTGTAGGTGGAGCCGGGCGGATATTGGCCCTGCATGGTCTTGTCCAGCAGGGGTTTGAGGGGGTCATGCACTATTTTATCCCATGATTTCTGAGAAATGCCGCCGATAAATTCTTCAAGGTTGAGGGAAGGAGCACTGGCCAGAACAAGGAGGCCGCCGGTCTTGACGTCCATGGCGATGACGGCACCGGCCTTGCCTTCCATCTCTTTTTCAGCAATCTGCTGGAGATCCAGGTCAATGGTGAGTTGCAGATCGTGGCCCGGCAGCGGCTCGGTGAGCTTGAGTTGCTGCTGCTCCAGGCCATGGACGTCAACCTCGAAAAGGCGCTGGCCTTTTTCGCCGCGCAGCTGGGTGTCAAATATCTTTTCCAGGCCCATCTTGCCGATTTGATCGCCGCCCATGTAGACGGAGCTGCTCTTGTTCTGCAGCTCTTTTATGTTAATTTCAGCCAGGTAGCCCAGGAGATGGGAGGCCAGATTGTTGTAGTTATATTTGCGGGAGGGTACTGCCTCAATCCGGATGCCGGGCAGTTCAAGACGGTGGTTCTCGACAAAGGTCACAGTTTCCCAGGTCACATCTTCTTTGAGGCGGATGGGCACAAACTTGGGATGGCTGCCCACCTTTCTGATCCTGGCCAGAACGTCTGAAATGTCTTCCTGGAGAATCCCTGCCATTTTTTTCAGCACCAGATCGGGATCTTTGGCATCATCCCTAGTCCAGAGGATGTTGAAAAGCGGCCGGTTGCTGATGATGATTCTGTTGTGACGGTCCAGGATATTACCGCGGGGCGCCACTATCTGCAGCTGGCGAACCCGGTTGTTCAAGGCCATGTCGGCATACTTCTCACCCTCATGAATCTGCAGGTACCAGAGCCGCACCACCAGAATGGCGATAAAGGTGACCATGACGATGATGGTTATTTCTACCCTCTTTTTGAGGATGAGCAGCTCCTCTTCGTCAAGAGTATGTATCTGATCAAATAGACGGCGCATGGTTTAGTGACTTAAAAGTCATCCCGAAATCTGTTTTTGTTCCCAGGTTTGATAAGAATCTGCAGGGCCTTTTTGGGTGAGAGCCTGTTCATGATGTAATCGTAAAGGCTGAAAAGGGGCATGGTGATCAGGGCCAGCAGCAAGAGGCGCACAATAATTTCTTTCCAGCTCCACAAGGAAATCGCCTCCGGGGAGAGTAGGGTGGTGATCATGTGGGTGAGGCCCATGACAAAGATATAGCTGGCCAGCACCAGGGGTATCTGGTGAGGGGGTTCGTTTAAGACAAGGGGTCTGGAGAGGAGTTTGATCATGAAATGGAGGGCCAGGTAGATCACGGGGTGGAGCCCGGAATAGATGCCGGAAAAGATGTCGGTGAGCATGCCGATGTAGATGATCAGTAGCGCCCCCCGGTATGGGTCGAGGCGGACACTGACAAAGACCACCAGGACAAAGAGGGGGTCTATTTTGGCAAACCACCCAGGCAGGCCCGGCAGAAAGGAGGTTTGCAGGATAAGAAGCAGGGTGGCGACAAGGATAAAGGGGGCGCAGGGCATGATCAATCCGTCAGGGAATCTTGTTGAAGGATAACGATCAGGTACTCGAGCTGGCTGAAGTTTACGGCCGGGGCGACCGTAACCTTCTGAAACATCCCCCGTTTTGATTTTGTTACCGTGGCAACGGTTCCCACCGGGATTCCCTTGGGAAAGGAGCCGCCCATGCCGGAGGTTACAATAAGATCCCCTTCTTCCACATCGGCATTTTTCAGGATGTAGTGCATGTTATAGGCTGGCCGTCCCTCTCCCTTGACAATGCCCTGGACCCTGTTTTTCTGGATCAGGGCATTGACAGCGGAATTGGGATCATGGGCCAGCAGTACCTTGGATATGGTCCGTGATGTCTCCAGGATCTGCCCCACCACCCCCTCAACCGTAACCACGGGCATGCCCTTTTCCAGGCCGTCACTGGTGCCCCGGTCGATGGTAAGGGTGCGGAACCAGAGGGAAGGGTCACGGCCGATGATCTGGGCCGTCAGGGTGGGTGGTTTGATGCTCTCTTTGACCTGCAGCAGTTTGTGGAGGCGCATATTCTCGGCCATGGCCTCCCGATATTCCTGGTTGGTGTTGATGGCCCTGTCCAGTTCATCACGAAGCACCTGATTCTCATGGCGGACATGGGTCAGGGCGATATAGCTGTCCCAGACATGGGAGATGCCATTCACCATCCGGGTGACCACATATTGGCCCTTGCCCACCACGTCCATCCCGAATTTCTGCGGCACATTGAAATGGCTGCGGCCCACGGTGGTAATGATGATCATGAGAAGCACCGTAATGACAAGGCCGTAAAGAAAATAGGTCTTGAGGGCGCTTGGTTTATGCCGACGTTTTTTCATGTAAGCTCGGTGAGGCTCCAGGCCTGAAAAAGGATGAGGGATGAATTATCAATAAATTCATCCCTCATCCTTTTTCAGGGTAATAACAGGTGATTAAGAAGCCGGGGCTGGGACGCGTCTTAGACCACCATGACTTCCTTGAGGACATCGATATTCTCCAAGGCCTTTCCAGAACCAAGGACCACTGAAGACAAGGGGTCGTCGGCAATGATGATGGGCAGGCCGGTTTCTTCCTTCAGCCGTTTGTCAAGGTTGGTCAGCAGGGCGCCGCCGCCGGTAAGGACGATACCTTGATCAACAATATCGGCGGAAAGTTCGGGAGGGGTGAGTTCCAGGGCATTTTTTACCGCATCAATAATGGCGTCCACCTGCTCAGCGATGGCCTGCTGTATCTCGCTGGAGTCAATACTCAGGGTTTTGGGAACGCCGGAGACCAGGTCGCGGCCCTTGATATCCATGGTTTCATAGGGCGATTCCGGCATAACATTGCCGATGGTGGCTTTGATCACCTCCGCGGTATGTTCACCAATGGCCAGATTGTGTTTGCGCTTGATATACTGCAGGATGGCATCGTCCATTTTGTCGCCGCCCACCCGCACGGATTTGGCATAGACTATACCGGCCAGGGAAATAACAGCCACCTCGGTGGTGCCGCCGCCGATGTCGACAATCATGTTGGCGGTGGGTTCGGTGATGGGCAGGCCGGCACCGATGGCAGCGGCCATGGGTTCCTCGATGAGGTAAACCTCACGGGCACCAGCCGATTCAGCCGATTCCCGGACCGCCCTTTTTTCCACCTGGGTGATGCCGGAGGGCACACTGATGATAATGCGCGGGTGGACCAGGGTGCGGCGGTTGTGGACCTTGTTGATGAAGTAGCGCAGCATGGCCTCAGTAACCTCAAAATCGGCAATAACCCCATCCTTGATGGGCCTGATGGCCTGGATGTTGCCGGGGGTTCTGCCCAGCATGGATTTGGCATCCTTGCCCACGGCCAGGACCCTGCTGGTCCTGCCATCCTGCCGCACCGCCACCACGGAAGGTTCACGAAGGACAATGCCCTTCCCCTTTACGTAAACCAGGGTGTTTGCTGTACCGAGATCAATGGCCAGGTCATTGGCGAGCCAGCCAAATAATGAGTCAAAAGGTGAAAACATAAGCAAGGTCCTTCGTCTGTGGTGGAGATGCTGAGCGCATTATAGAGGGGTTGCGAAACAGGAAAATTTTATTCAAGGCCGGAATCTGCCCGGGTTTATTTCAGGGCACGAATCGCTTTTGTTATTGCCGAATTTACAGGTCTGGCCTGCCAGGTGCAAAAATAATCGTGATAATAACATTTTGAAAACATAAGTCTAACGATTATTGCAGTCCCTGGTTAAAATGCAAGGCACGGGGCTGGAAAAACAACAAAAAAACCAAGGATATCAACCCATTCATGATCTGAGGGGGGGCAAGTCTACAGGGTGATGCGTGTCAGCCATCTTGGCGAGCCATTCTAAATAAACAAGAAAAAAACAGCAAGAAAAATGGAACTGCCTGTCCGCCGTCACTTACCGGTCGAGCTGCCATGGGCAAAATTTTTTGCAGGGGGGGCTTTTTATCTGCCTTGGCAGGTGACAGCTGTCTTGCGGTGGGCATTGGTGGGGTGGGACTGATCTGCGCCCTCTGGGTGCGGGTTATGAAAGACCTCGCATCATGTAAAAAGGGGGCGTATTTAAAAAAATACGCCCCCTTTTTCTATGGGGTAACAGAAGATGAGCTCAATCTTCTTAGTCGATCTTCCAGAAATCTGCTTTTTCGGCGCCGCATTTGGGGCAGACCCACTCCTCTGGAACATCTTCCCACTTGGTTCCCGGCTCAATGCCGTTTTCATAATCTCCTTCTTCTGGATCATAGATGTAGCCGCAGGGGCATTCCCATTTGTCCATTGCTGTCTCCTTTGGTGTTGATGGAAGGTTGAGGGAGGGATTTAAGCCAGGGCTTGAGGTGATGGTGCCGCCGCAGCCGAGAAATCTTCCCCTTGGCAATGTGCTTTTATTTGTTGCAGGTGGGGCAGGCAGAGGTGGCGTCTGCCTGCGCGATTGAACCATCCCCCTGGCTTCTTGTGCCTGGGATCTCTTCGATGACAAAACGGGCCAGATTGTTTTTGTCGGGAATAAACTCGCCAATGGGGGAGAGGCGTTTATTGGCATTGAGGCAATCAACCATGACCCGCCACAGGGTTTCCATCTCCAGGGTTTCGCCGCTGTTTTCCGGCATGAATTCGACGACATTTTTCTCTATTGCAATTTTCATTCTTTCCTCGCTGATTGTGTTTAATGAGTTAAGTGTAATTCCTGGTTGGCAAAAGTCAAGAAAACGTCAAGGCAATGGAGACGGTTCCCCTCCCTATTGCTTTTGCCGTTGTGCTTCGGCGCTGACGCCGACCTTGCCGTAATGGCTGGCCCCGCATTCATTTTTGCCCAGATCCATGTTGTTCTGTTCGGCCTGATCAACCTTGAGCCTGCCGATGAGTTGCTCAAAAAGATCGTCTGCTGTGTAGCTATAGGGTTCCTTGGTGGCCATGGGCTTCTTCCGACAATTTATCAATAGTAATTAGTATCAATTTAGGGCCAAATATACTTAAAATAAGAAAAAAAGTAAGCAGGAATTTGGGTGAAGATCAATAAAATTGGTTTTTCCCGGCCGGGGAGGGCGTGGGTGGGGCCGAGAAAAAAAGAGGGAAGGCTGGGTGGAAAAATGTTGACAGCCAACCGGGCATCGGCTTTAATAGCCCTCACCTTTTCACATGGTTTTAAAGGGGCTATAGCTCAGCTGGGAGAGCGCTTGAATGGCATTCAAGAGGTCGGCGGTTCGATCCCGCCTAGCTCCACCATTTCTATTCTTTTCTTCATGTTACCTCTTTTGGTCTTTAATCGGGGAGGGCTCTTCAAGTTTTTCCCAATATTAAGGATAAGCCTCTGTTGGTGACGTTGAATTGGCCTTCTTCCTGCCGCAGAGGCTTTTTTTGTTTCTGATTTCTGGAGGAGCCGTTATGTCTGAGCAGCCCAAAAAGGAACCTTCCGGTTCAGCCCCCAATAAGCCGATCACTGATGAATTAATCATGAAAATCACCAAAGAGGTGGTTATCAAGTTTATTGAGGTGGGACGTCTTTCGCCCGTCAAATTCGATGAAACCTTTCAGGACGTGCATCGGACGGTGAGCGAGGTCGCCAGAGGGAGCGCTGTCGCCAAGGAGGGCGCATGAGCCCAGGCTGCCAGCCCCTTTTGGATCCATCCCTTAATTTCTTCCCTGTAGATACATATCATATCCATCTCATGGGTGTGGGCGGCACCGGCATGGGCGCCATGGCTGGTCTCCTCAAGAAGGCGGGGTACACTGTCAGTGGCTCCGACAGTCAGGTCTATCCGCCCATGAGCGACTATCTGGCCGCCTCTGGCGTTCAGGTGAAGGAGGGATATGGGGCCGGCAATCTGCGCCCCCGGCCCGATCTTGTCGTGGTGGGTAATGTCATCAGGCGTGAAAATCCCGAGGCCCTTGAGCTTGCCCGGCAGGCCATACCCTATCTCTCTTTCCCCCAGGCCCTGGCGGAGAAGTTTCTGGCCAACAAAACAGCGCTGGTGGTGGCCGGCACCCATGGCAAGACAACCACCTCCTCCATACTGGCCACTATGCTGGCCGGGGCCGGTTTTGATCCCGGTTTTATGATCGGCGGCATCGTCAAGGCCTTTCAGGCAAATTTTCACCTGGGAGAGGGTGCCTATTTTGTGGTGGAGGGTGATGAGTATGACACCGCCTTTTTCGACAAGGGACCCAAATTTCTTCACTACCGGCCGCAGATAGCCATTCTCACCTCTGTGGAATTCGATCATGCCGACATCTATGCGGATTTTGCGGCAGTGCGGGCCTCCTTCGCCCGTCTGGTGGCTATTATGCCGCCGGATGGTGTCTTGATCGCCTGTTTTGATGACCCGGTCATCCGCGAGCTCTGCCAGGGTGCCGCCTGTAAAGTGGTTTCCTACGGCCTTGATCCGGCCTGGGACTGGTCCTTTCAGGACATGGCCAACGCTGAGGGTTTTACGGCATTTACCCTGCGGCGCCAGGGCAGGGCGGCCGGCGAATTCAGGAGCATGATGCCCGGCCGTCATAATGTCCTCAACTCCCTGGCGGTTCTGGCCCTCCTTGCGGAAATCGGCATGGATCAGGAGGTGATGGCCGCCCAGCTTGCCGCCTTTCAGGGGGTCTGTCGCCGCCAGGAGGTGAGGGGGATGGCAGCCGGGGTCACGGTGATTGATGATTTTGCCCATCATCCCACTGCCGTGCATGAAACCTTGGCCGCCCTCAGGGGGGCCTATCCGGACCAGCGTCTTGTCGCTGTATTTGAACCCCGCACCAATTCCAGTCGCCGGACAATTTTTCAGGAGCGCTATGCCCAGGTCTTTGCCGATGCCCATGAGATTGTCATTAAGGAGCCTGAACCCCTTAAGGGGGTGGCCGCTGGGGATCATTTTTCAGCCGGTCGGCTTGCTGCGGACCTGAGGGCCCGGGGGCAGCAGGCTGCCTCTTTTCAGGATACCGATTTGATCCTGGAGCATCTTTTTGCCACTCTCCACTCAGGAGATGTGGTTGCCGTCCTTTCCAATGGTGGTTTTGATAATATCCACCAACGCCTTCTGGCGGCCTTGGCCCTCAGATAGCTCCTGCTTTTCTCTAAATTAATTTCGTTATAACAATATGTTGGACGTTTTGGTTCGCCTATCGGTTAAAATGAATGACCATTCATCTTATTGTGAATAGGTATTCATTTTTCTGGTTGACACTGGTGGCTGATTCGACTAGAACCTGGGGTTAATTGAGCAGAAATACGGATGCCCAAGAGGGGGGAATTTGCCATAATCGCGGGATCTTTTCCGGCGCTTATGAAATGGGAGTTTCAGTGGCAAATATTTATTAAGGGAGTGAAGATCGTGGATATGTCAGCAGCTTCTCTGGGTGATCTTTTCTATGTCACCGTCTTTTTTCTGGGTGGACTCGGTTTTGCCGTGGGCCCTTTTATTATCGTCTATTTTCTCAGCCCTCGAAAAACAAGAAATATTGCCAATAAGACAAGTCAATTCATCGAATGCGGCATGGATCCCATCGGCTCAGCCTGGATTCGTTATGGTATGGTTTTTTACCTCTATGCCTTGATGTTTCTCGCCTTTGATGTGGATGTGCTGTTTCTCTTTCCGGTGGCCATGGCCTATAATTCCGGTCAGTTTGCTGGGGGGATTCGGGATTTTGTTGAGGTCGCCATCTTTGTTGCAATTTTGTCACTGGCACTTGTATATGCCTGGAAAAAGGGAGTTTTCAAGTGGGATCGGAAAGTATACCATCGTCAATAGTTCAGCTTTCTACGGTCGATAAGGTTCTGGCCATGGGTCGGGCAAATTCATTGTGGCCCATGACCTTTGGTCTGGCCTGCTGCGCCATCGAGATGATGGCCGCCGGTGCCAGCCGCTTTGATCTGTCCCGTTTTGGCGCTGAGGTGTTCAGGCCTTCACCCAGGCAATGTGATGTCATGATCGTGGCCGGTACCATCTCCAAAAAGATGTTTCCGGCGGTCAAGACCTTGTATGACCAGATGCCGGAACCCAAATGGGTTATTGCCATGGGCAATTGTGCCATCTCTGGGGGGCCGTTCGTGTTTGCCGGACAGTACGGTATCATTGAAGGGGCAGATACCTTTCTGCCGGTGGATATTTATATTCCAGGCTGTCCGCCTCGGCCTGAGGCCTTGATCGAGGGTATTCTGGAGCTTGAAGAAAAGATTACCGGCAACCGCAGGTGGCCGAGAGTTGAATCCGGATTGAGTCAGCCATGAACAAAGAAAATGTAATTCAAGAACTGCAGGCCCTGGCCGCTGAGGGAATGGCTGAGCAGCGAGAAGAGGCCAGTGCGGCCCCTGTGGCCGAGCCCGCTGGCGAGGAAGAGGCCAAACCCAAGAAGGCCCTCCCCCCGGAGCCCCGCAGAAACGGGGTGCTTGAGGTTGAGTATGCGGTGCGGGGTGTCCATCTTGATGTGCAGATCAAGGGCGATCAGGTGGTGCGTGCCGCTCAGATACTGGATGAGGCGGGCATGACCCTGGAGGCCATTACCGGGGTAGACTGGATGAAGGACCAGGAGCTGGAAGTGGTCTATGACTACTCCTACACCGGTGGTCCCTGCTTCCGCGTTGTGGTCCGCGCCCGTATCCCCCGCCATGAGCCCACGATCCCCACTGTCTCCGAGGTCTTTGCCGGCGCCAACTGGCATGAAAGGGAGACCTTTGATTTCTTCGGTATCCATTTCGAAGGGCATCCGCAGTTAGAGTACCTCCTGTTGCCGGAAGATTGTGATTTCCATCCCTTGCTCAAAGATTTCAAAGGATGTTAAGCCATGAGTAGCCAACCGCTCAGCCAGAACCAAGAATATTTCGAGCTCAATCTGGGCCCCCAGCATCCCGCCACCCACGGGGTGCTCCGGGTCAAGCTTCTGATGGATGGCGAGTACATCGTCGATGCCGAACCGGTTCTCGGCTATATCCATCGCATGCATGAACTCATGGGGGAAAACCGGAGCTGGGCCCAGTATCTCCCCAACATGGGCCGTCTCGATTATCTCTCCGCCCTTTCTTATAATCTCGGCTATGTGGAGTTGGTGGAAAAGATGGCCGGCATTGAGGTGCCGGAGCGGGCCGAGTATATCCGGGTGATTACCACGGAGATGAACCGTATCTCCAGCCATCTTCTCTGGTTCGGCGCCTTTGTCCTCGACCTGGGCGGTTTTACCCCCCTGCTGTATGCCTTTGATGATCGCGAGCAGATTCTTGATCTCCTCGAATCGGTCACCGGTTCCCGCCTCACCTATTGCTATTATCTTTTCGGCGGTTGTTATAACGATGTTGAGGATGATTTCCTGAGCGGCTGTCTGGCCTTTATCAAGCGGATGCGCACACGGCTGCCCATGTACCATAACCTGGTTACCAAGAATGTCATCCTCAGGCAGCGTCTGGAAGGGGTTGGCCCGGTCTCGGCCGAGATGTGCCGCAAGTACGGCGCCACCGGCCCGGTGCTGCGCGGCTCCGGCATTCATTATGATCTGCGTAAAAACGAACCCTATTCCATTTATCCTGAGCTTGATTTTGATGTGCCGGTCTACCCGGAAGGTGATTCCATGGCCCGCTTCATGGTGCGCATGGATGAGATGGAGCAGAGTATGCGCATCATTGAACAGGCCATTGCCAAGATCCCTGAAGGGCCGGTGATGGCGGAGAAAGTGCCCAAGATGATCAAGCCGGCGGCCGGTGATTATTATCACGCCGTGGAAGCGGCCCGCGGCACTTTTGCCATCCGGGCCGTCAGTGATGGGAAAAACCAGGCCTATCGCATGAAACTGCGCTCCCCGACATTCTCGAATCTGAGTCTCTTTCAGGAGGCAAGTCGAGGCATGTTGCTGGCGGATGGTCTGGCTTTCATGGGCAGCCTTGACCTGGTCATCCCAGAGATTGATCGTTAAGGAGAGATGACAATGGATCTTGGTATCAATGTATTTGAAGTGTTTATCTACCTTGTGGGGTTTATCGCCTTTGCCGCTGCCAATGCCGCCTATCTGGTCTGGGTGGAACGGAAGGGCGCCGCCCATATACAGCGGCGGACCGGCCCCAAAGAAGTCGGCCCCTATGGGCTCCTCCAGCCCCTGGCCGATGGTGCCAAGCTGATGAGCAAGCAGTTCATTATTCCGGAAGGTGTGGACAGGCCCCTCTTTTTGCTGGCCCCCATTATGACCATGGTGCCGGCCATCATGATCTTTGTCACCATCCCCTTTTCAGAGACCATCCTGGCCCGGGACTTCAATATCGGGTTGTTGATGATCCTGGCCTTTGCCTCGGTGAATGTCCTGGCCCTGCTTATGGGCGGCTGGGCGTCCCGCAACAAGTATGCAGTTATCTCGGCGGCGCGGGTGGTATCCCAGAACATCGCCTATGAGATTCCCATGCTCATTATCGCCATCACCATTGTCCTGATCACCGGCAGCATGAACCTCACAGAGATTGTTGCCGGTCAGGCCGGTGGTATCCTGCACTGGAATCTGCTGCCCACCAATGGCAACTTCCTCGGGCCCATTACCTTCATCATCTTCTTTATCTGCTCAATGGCCGAGACCAACCGCGCCCCCTTTGATCTTGGTGAAGCGGAGTCTGAACTCATTGCCGGTTTCCACACCGAATATTCCTCCATGGGCTTTGGTCTCTTCTTCATGGGCGAGTATGCCAATATCGTCATTGCCGCCGCCCTGACCACCATCCTTTTTCTGGGTGGCTGGTACAGCCCCTTACCGGAAACCATCCCCTATGCAGGGGCCAGCAGTGTGGCCTGGTTTCTGGTGAAGATGTACCTGCTGATCTGGATGGTGGTGTTGATTCGCTGGACCTATCCCCGGGTTACCCTCTGGTCTCTGCTGAATCTTTCCTGGAAAATATTGATTCCTTTCTCCCTCTTCAACCTGCTGGCCAGTGCCGGACTGGTAAAGTTCCTGGGTTAGAGCAGGGCGGAAACCGAGAGAGCGATCATTAATCAGAACAAGGACAAGAGGCCTGCATATGGCTGGATATTTTACAAACATACTGGGTGGTGCCAAGAGTCTTGTCGTAGGGCTCTCCATCACCCAACGACAGTTTTTTAAAAAACCGATTACCCTGCAGTATCCCTGGGAATCCCTGGAGATGACCCCCCGTTATCGCGGCCATATCCAGCTGATCAAGAATGCGGAGAGCGGCACCCATCAATGTATTTCCTGCGGCATGTGCGAAAAGAGCTGTCCGTCTGATTGCATCACCATTAAGGGGGAGAAGCAGGAAGGGGTCAAGGGTAAGGTGCTTGTCAAGTATGAGCTCGATTTTACCAAGTGCAGCCTGTGCGGACAATGTATTGCAAATTGCAAACCAGGCGCCATTGAGTTTTCCAGGGAGTACAATCTGGCCAGTACCCGTAAGGAAGATTTTCACTATGATTTGTTGAAACGCCTGAAGGAGCAGAAGTAATGAATCTTTCTATTTCTCCGGATATTGTCCCCATTTTCAGGGAAGGTATTTTCTTCGGATTGCTCATTGTCACTGTTTTGGGGGCCTTGATCTCCACCCTGGCCAAGCGCATGACCCGGGCCATTCTCGGGCTGGTGGTCTGTTTTATCGGGATTGCCGGCATCTATTTCTTCCTCAACAGTCACTTTGTTGCCCTGATGCAGCTTCTCATCTATGTGGGAGCCGTGGCCATCACCATCTGTTTTGCCATTATGCTCGCCCAGCCGGATGAGGTGAAAATGGCAGCCAAGACCCCTGCTTTGGCCGGGCCCTTTGCCATCCTGCTGGGGGGGGCGGTGACCTGGGTACTGGCCTCCACGGCCATGAAGGCCACCTGGATGGTTCCGGCCCTGAAGGAGAATGAAGGCACGGTGAAACAGGTGGGCGAATCACTTTTGACCACCTACAGTATGGTCTTTGAGCTGGTCTCCATAGTCCTTCTCCTGGCCATTCTTGGTGCCCTGGTTATCGCCAGATGTGGGAGGGATAAAATAGAATGTTAACATTAAGCACCCAACTCAACACCTACCTCTTTATCGGCGCCATGCTCTTTGGTTTTGGAATCTTTGGCCTGGTGCGACGCCCCAGTCTGATCGGCATGCTGATAGCCGCCGAGCTCGTCCTCTGCGGCGCCTCGGTGAACTTCATGGCCTTTAATCGATTCCTGGCTCCAGACCCCACCGTGGGCCAGATCATCACCCTCTTTATTATGGCCATTGCCGCCGCTGAGGCCGCCATTGTCATGAGTATTATTATTGCCGTTTATCGAAACTATAAGTCCATCGAAACCGAGGACTTGGCAGATCTCCAAGGTTAAGAGAAGGATATCGGGATATGGAAATGAGCGCGCCAACCATTATTAACTCTTCAATACTGCTGTGGGCATTATTGATTCCCCTGGTGGGGGCCTTAGGTGTTTTCAGCTTTGGCAAGGACAGCCCTAATTTCAGGGAAGGCAGTTCTGTTCTGGCAGCGGTGGGGCTCTTTCTCACCATCCTCTCCATGAAGGATACGGTGCTGGCCGGCAATATGTACCAGTGGCAGTTGTTTGATATCCTGCCCGGCCTGTCGCTCACCCTGCGAGCCGATGCCTTTTCCATGATCTTTGCCCTCATTGCCTCGGGCCTGTGGATCGCGGCCGCTGTCTACTCCATGGGCTATATGCGCACTCTGCAGGAACATGCCCAGACCCGTTTTAATACCTGTTTTGCCTTGGCCATCTTCGGTGCCATCGGTGTTGCCTTTTCCGATAACCTCTTCACCATGTACCTCTTCTACGAGTTTGTCTCCATCACCACCTATCCTCTGGTTGCCCACCATCAGGATGAAGAGGCCTTTGAGGGTGCCAAAAAGTATATTGTCTACCTGACCACCACGGCCAAGGGGCTGCTCCTGCCTGCCATGATCCTTATCTATGTGATCACCGGCACCCTGGATTTTCCCACCAATATCTATGAAGGTATGCTGGGCGGCGATGTGGAGAGCTGGATGGTTATCATGCTCTTTATCTTCTGCCTCTTCGGGTTTGCCAAAAACGGCGTCATGCCCTTTCATCACTGGCTGCCCGGTGCCATGGTCGCCCCCACCCCGGTCTCGGCCCTCCTCCATGCCGTGGCTGTGGTTAAGGTCGGCGTCTTTTGTACTGCCCGCGGCTTTCTTTACATCTTCGGCGTCGATTTGATGGACAAGCTCAACCTGGGCATTCCCACCGCCTATTTTGTCGGCTTCACCATTCTCATGGCCTCGGCCATCGCCCTGACCAAGGACAATTTGAAGGCCAGGCTGGCCTATTCAACGGTGAGCCAACTTTCCTATATTCTCCTGGGGGTCTGTCTGCTCACCCCCAGCGGTATGGCCGGCGGCCTGATTCATATCGCCAACCACGCCTTCTCCAAGATTACCCTCTTCTTCTGCGCCGGGGCCATCTATGTGGCCACCCATAAGAAGAATATCTCTGAGATGAGCGGCTTGGGTAGGCTCATGCCCTGGACCTTCGGTGCCTTTGGTGTGGCCTCGCTGAGTATGATCGGGGCCCCGCCGGTGGCCGGCTTTGTCACCAAATGGAAGCTTCTGGTGGGAACCATCGAAGCAGGGGCCTTGGGCATCATTCTCATCCTGCTGGCCAGTACCCTGCTCAATGTTGCCTATTTTGCGCCCATTACCTATAAGGCATTCTTCGGCAAGAGGCCGGCAGGCGAGGTGGATACCGGTATTAAGGAGGCCCCGCTCTCCATGGTGATTCCCCTCTGCTGTACCTGTGCCATTTCCGTTTATATCGGTATAAACCCAGACTTTTTCATGGATTTAGTTAAGGCGGTGATAGGATGATACTTGTCCATCTGATCGATTATCTCCGGGATCGTCTCAAATATGTCATCCGGGTCTCTTACGTGGTCCTGGCCGGGGTTGCTGTTTGGGGTTCCCTTGTGGCCTATGAGAGCCATCATGCCCACACGGCCATGGAAAAATGGCCCTTTTTCTGGTCTGTTTTCGGGTTTCTGGCCTGCGCTATTATTATTGTGGTCTCCAAGTGGTATGGCCACTCTGGCGTCATGACACGAGAGGATTACTACGATGAGTGATATCTGGCTGCACCCTTCTGTCATCCTGATTGTCGGGGCCCTGCTCTTGCCCTTTATGCAGAATCCCTTGGTCCGGCGCCCCTTTTTGCTGGCCATACCCCTGCTCACCTTCTTACAGGTCCTCATCGTCAATGGCGCCCCCGGCACCTATGGGGTGGTGAACTGGCTGGACTGGTTTCTCACCTTTGGCAGGGTGGATAGTCTCAGCATCATCTTCAGCTTCATCATGAGCCTCATGTGCTGTGTGGGCACTCTTTACGGTCTCCATGTCAAGAATCCCTATGAGCATATGGCAGCCTGGCTCTATGTGGCCGGTTCCCTGGGCGCTATCTACTGCGGTGACTACCTGGTTCTCTTCCTTTTCTGGGAGATGATGGCCTTCTCCTCAGTGTTTTTGATCTGGTTCAGGAAACGGCAACAATCGCAGAAGATCGGCTACCGCTACCTGCTGGTCCATACCGTAGGCGGCCTCTTCCTGCTGGCTGGCTTTGTTCTGCGCTACCAGGTCACCGGGGGTGATTACTCCTTTGGCCAGCTTGATGTGGACAGCCCCGTCCTCTATACCTATCTGATCGGTATCGGTCTCATCTTAAACGCTGCAGTGCCGCCATTTCACTCCTGGCTGCCTGATGCCTATGGTGAAGCCACGGTCACCGGTTCCGTGTTCATGTGTGCCTTTACCACCAAGACCGCCATCTATGCCATGGCCCGCTCTCTGGCCGGTTTCGATATCCTGATTCCCATGGGCGTGATCATGGCCCTCTATGGTGTTGTCTACGCGGTGCTGGAAAACGACGCCCGCCGCCTCTTGGCCTGGCATATCATCTCCCAGGTGGGCTATATGGTCACCGGTGTCGGTATCGGTACCGCCTTGGCCATCAATGGTACCTGTGCCCATGCCTTTGCCCATATCCTTTACAAGGGACTGCTCTTCATGGGGACGGGTTCCGTGCTCTACATGACCGGCAAATCCAAATTCACCGAACTGGGCGGTCTCTATAAGAAGATGCCGTGGACCTTTGTCTTCACCATGATCGGCGGTCTCTCCATCTCGGCCTGGCCGCTTTTTTCAGGCTTTGTCTCCAAGTCGATGATTGTTGCCGCCGCCTTTAATGAACATCTCATGTGGGCAGGCTTTCTGCTCACCCTGGCCTCTGCCGGTACCTTTCTCCATACCGGCCTCAAGGTTCCCTATTTCATCTGGTTCGGTAAGAACAACTGTTCCCCGGAAACCTGGGAAAAGGCCCAGGATCCACCCATGAACATGATGTTTGCCATGGGCATAGCCTCTTTTCTCTGTCTGCTCATCGGCGTCTATCTGCCCTTCATGTATGACATGCTGCCTTACCAGTGGGCCCAGTATCAGCCCTATACCGCCTATCATCTGGCCGAGACCCTGCAGATCCTCTGTTTTACCGCCCTGGGCTTCTTCCTGCTCCTTTCCAAGTTGACCCCGGAGGCGAAGATTTCCATCGATCTTGACTGGTTCTATCGCCAGGGCGGCTCGCTCTTTCTGTGGATTGACCGGGTGGTCTTTCAGACCGTTGACAACTGGGTGGGACGGATCTGGGACAAGGTCGGCATTATGCCCCTTATGACCATCTCCACTTTCTGGTCCTGGTTTGACTGGCATGCCATTGACGGTGTGGTCGATGGTGTGGCCCGTGGGGTGCGGGGGCTCGGTGGGCAGGTGCGGCGGCTGCAGTCCGGCCAGCTCCAATACAATATTTATTTTGCGGCAACGGTGATGACCGTTGCCATCATAGCCTACGTCTTTGCGTAACGTGAACAAGGGGTTTTAAGGAATGGAACTGATTATAAGTGGGGGACATCTCCTCAGCTGGCTTATCTTCATACCTTTAATAGGTGCAGGCCTGTTGTTTTTCACGCCTGGCGAGGAAAACCAGAGGCGGTTGGCCTTTGTGGTAACAAGTGTAAACGCCTTGCTGTCGCTCAAGCTCTGGAGCGGTTTTGATGCCTCCACTGCGGCCCTGCAGTTTGGGGAAAGATTCGCCTGGATCCCTTCATTGAACATTGAGTATGCCCTGGGGCTCGACGGGATCAGCATCCTGCTGGTCATGCTGACCACCTTTATCATGCCCCTCTGTGTCCTTGGTTCCTGGACCTATATCAGCAAGAGGGTGAAGGAATTCATGGTCTGTCTGCTGGTTATGGAGACCGCCATGATCGGCGTCTTCTGTGCCATGGATTTTGTCCTCTTCTATGTCTTCTGGGAGATGATGCTCATCCCCATGTATCTGCTCATCGGGGTCTGGGGCGGGGCGCGCCGGAAGTATGCCTCTGTCAAGTTCTTCCTCTATACCCTGGCCGGTTCCGTGCTGCTTCTGGTGGCTATTATTGCCCTCTACCTGGCCAATGACCATTCCTGGTTTATTCCTGACATGATGGGCAAGGGCTATTCCATGGGCTTTCAGGTCTGGATCTTTCTGGCCTTTTTCCTGGCCTTTGCCATCAAAGTACCCATGTTTCCCTTTCATACCTGGTTACCCGCCGCCCATGTCGAGGCCCCGGGAGCCGGTTCCGTGATCCTCGCCTCTGTCCTTTTGAAGATGGGCACCTATGGTTTTCTGCGCTTTGGTCTGCCTATTACCCCCCAGGCCACCCTGGCCCTGGCCCCCTATATGCTGTGGCTCTCCATTGCCGGTATACTGTATGGTGGCTTTACGGCCCTGGCCCAGTCTGACATGAAGAAACTGATCGCCTATTCGTCCGTGGGCCATATGGGCTTTGTGACCCTGGGGATCTTTGTCCTGAACACCTCTGGGGTGGAGGGGGCTCTTATCCAGATGGTCAACCATGGGATCACTACCGGTGCCCTTTTTCTGATGATCGGCATGATCTATGAGCGGACCCATAGTCGTGAGATCAAGGATCATTCCGGGCTGGCCTATACCCTGCCCATCTTTGTCTCCTTTCTGACCATATTCGCCCTCAGCTCCCTGGGCTTCCCGGGCACCAACAGTTTTATCGGGGAATTTCTCATCCTGGTGGGTGCCTTCAGTCATAATAAAATCATTGCCGGCTTTGCCATACCGGGCGCGGTGCTGGCGGCGGCCTATATGCTGCGTCTCCTCCAGCATGTGCTCTTTAAAGGCAAAGGACGGACAGATATCAGCGATCTGAACTTCAGAGAATGCCTTACCCTGGCGCCCTTGCTGATTCTGGTATTCTGGATCGGCCTTGCCCCGGAACCTTTTATGCATGTCATGCACACCAGTGTGGAGTTTCTGCTCAACCAGGTTCACGCTTCCCAGGCCGTGGCCGCCCTGGCTGGACAGTAATGGGCGTTTGATCTCGCAATGGCACCCCTTATTGCTGCGCAAAAGAGTGGCTGCTCTTTAAGCATCAGGTTGATAATTAAACATTAGGAATAGACCATGTTGTTCTTACCAGAATTGTTCCTCCTTGGCGGCAGCCTCCTCCTCTTCTTCGTTACCCTTGGAGAGGATAAAGGCACTCTGGCCAAAAACATCACCATCGCCATTGGCCTGGGGCTCACTATCCTCTGTGCCTGGGGCATAAACAACAGCGGCACCATGTTCTTCGGGGCCTATGCGGTGGATTTTTATTCGCAGTTTTTCAAGCTGATCATTGCCCTGGGCCTGACCTTTGTCCTGTTGCTGGCGCCTGATCTCAAAGGCGTCAACACCAAGATAGAGGCGGAATATTATCTCTTCATGGTCCTTTCGGTCCTCGGTCTGGTGATGCTGGTCTCCAGCGCCGAGCTTCTCACCCTCTTTGTCGCCCTGGAACTTTCCTCCTTTGCCCTCTATCTGATGGTGCCCATGCGGGATGACACCACGGGTGAGAGAAAGCAGATGGAGGCCGCCATCAAGTATATCATGTTCGGGGTGATTTCCACCGGCACCATGCTCTTTGGCATGTCCTATCTGTTCGGCCTCACCGGCACCACCTATTTCATTGAGCTGCTTCCCGCCCTGCAGGGTATGGTGGGCAACCCTGTTGCCCTTCTTGCCGTGCTCATGGTACTGGTGGGTTTCTTTTACAAACTGGGCATCTTTCCCTTTCATTTCTGGGTACCTGATGTCTATGAGGGGGCTGCCAATGCCACCACCTCCTTCATTGCCACTGTGCCCAAGATCGCGGCCGTGGCCATTATGATCCGGATAATGACCCTGGCCAACCCCGCTGATTCCAGTTGGCTTGTGCTTATTCTGATGATTGCGGCCGTGGCCTCCATGTTTTACGGCAATCTTGCGGCCTTGGTGCAGACAGATATCAAGCGGATGCTTGGTTTTTCCGGTATTGCCCATGCCGGTTTTGTGCTGCTCGGTCTGCTGGCCATGGATGAGCTGGGCTATGCCCGGGCCACCTTTTATATTATCGGCTATCTGCTGATGAATCTGGCCTGCTTCCTGGTGGTCTGCAATGTTTCCGTGCAGGGTGAGAATGTCAGCCGTGATGATCTCAAAGGTCTCTACAAGAGATCACCTTTCCTGGCCCTGGTGCTCCTGGTGGGCATGTTTGCCCTGGCGGGTATTCCGCCCTTTGTCGGTTTTATCGGTAAATTCATGCTGCTCACCGGGGCCCTGCAGGCCGGTCATCTGATCCTGGTTATTCTGGCGGCCTTAAATACGGCCATCGCCATTTTCTATTATCTCTCTGTGGTGCGTGTCGCCTTCACCTCTGATCCGGAAGATCGTCCTGATGTCGAGGTCGGGGCCTCCACCTGGGCCGTGGGTATGATCTTGATGGTGGTCATCGTGTACATGGGGATTGCCCCCAACCAGATCCTGGCCATGGCCGGCCAGGCCATGCAGGTCATTATGTGAGTTAAGCCCACAGGAAGCGTTGCAAAAAGGCTGCGGGTTGCTCAACCTGCAGCCTTTTTTTATTCCTGCTGGGGGCTGGCGCTGGCGGCTCAAAGATTGAGAGCTTGACAAATAAAAAATATTTGTTTAAAAAGTTAATCTTATCTGTCAGGCTCTTTGCTGTCAGGTCGAAGAGGTTTGCGACATGGACCCCTCTGTTTGCAGTGATTGAGCGGACATAGCTCAGTTGGTAGAGTACAAGCTTCCCAAGCTTGGTGTCGCGGGTTCGATCCCCGTTGTCCGCTCCAGCCTCTCGCCGTCCTTGTCCGGCTTTTCTTTTGTCTTTTTGACAAAAGAAGCATTCGTTAAGCGGTTTATGCAAAGTGGGCTCTGCCCGCTTTTTTTATTGTATCAACAGGAGAGGCCAAGCCATCGTTCTCTTTTGAGGCTGGCCTTCTTCAGTCAAGGTGGGGAAATGGCCCAGAGCATGCTCCTGGACAGGCTTTATGAGATTATCAAGCCCATAACTGCTGACCATGGTCTGGAACTTGTTGAGGTCCAATACCGTCAGGAAGAGTCTGGCTGGGTATTGCGCATTATCATCCATAGGCCCGAGGGTATTTCTGTTGATGATTGCGCCCGGGTCAGCCGGGAGAGCGCGCACCTTCTTGATGTTGAGGATATTATTCCTCATACATATCATCTTGAGGTCTCCTCTCCCGGCCTGGATAGGCCCCTTGCCACCCCCCGTGATTTTGAGAGAAATCTGGGTAAAAAAATAAAGATAACCTTTGCCCGGCCTGACGATCTTTTCATTGGTCAGGGCATTATTGAAAAAGTTCACGGTGATCTGATTACCTTGAAAAGCGGTGAAGAAAGCCTGACCTTTTCCTGTGACAAGGTTAAAAAGGCCAAACTCCTAATCGAGTTTTAGGTCTCTCCAACTAATTTACTATATATCTTCCTCCACCTGGAGAAATGTGATGAGTACTGAGCTTAAAAGAATAATTGACCAAATCAGCCGCGATAAAGGCTTTGATCGTTCTATCCTTGTTGAGGCCCTTGAGGCAGCGGTGCTTTCTGCAGCCCATAAGAAGTTTGGTTCTCGTCGGGATCTCGATGTCCGCTTTAACGAGGAACTGGGTGAGGTTGAACTTTTTCAGTTCCGTACCGTGGTGGAGAAGGTCTTGGACGAGCAGACCGAGGTCTCCGTGGAGGAGGCGGTGAGTCTTGACCCTGAAGTCGAACTTGGCGATGAGCTCGGCTCAAAGATGGAGGATGTGGGTGATCTCGGCCGTATTGCCGCCCAGTCCGCCAAACAGGTCATTATTCAGAAGATGCGTGATGCCGAACGTGATGTCATCTATGAGATGTACAAAAACCGGGAAGGCGATATCATCAACGGTATTGTGCAGCGTTTTGAGAGGGGCAATATGATTGTCAATCTCGGCCGCACCGATGCGGTGCTGCCCAAAAGCGAAATGATGCCCAGAAGATCCTATCGCCAGGGTGACAGGGTTCGGGCCTTATTGATCGAGGTTCGGGAGTCGGCCCGTGATTATCAGCTCATTCTCTCCAGGACCAGCGATCAGTTTCTTGTCAAACTCTTTACCGTCGAGGTGCCTGAGATCAGCGAGGGTATAGTCAAGATTATCCATGCCGTCCGGGAACCAGGCATGCGGGCCAAGATCGCGGTGGTCTCTTCTGAGACCGATGTTGATCCTGTGGGCGCCTGTGTGGGGATGAAGGGGTCTCGAGTCCAGAATGTTGTCCAGGAATTACAGGGGGAGAAGATCGACATCGTGCCCTGGAGTCCTGATCCTGCCAAGTTTGTCTCCAATGCCCTGTCGCCGGCTCAGGTCTCCATGGTCCTGGTGGATGAGGATCGTAAGGCCCTGACCGTTATCGTGCCTGATGACCAGCTTTCCCTTGCCATCGGCAGGGGTGGGCAGAATGTGCGTCTTGCCTCCCTGCTTCTGGGCTGGAAAATTGATGTGAAGAGCGAATCGCGCTATGCTAAAATGGCCGCAGTTGGTTTCCAGACCCTGATGATGGTGCCTGGGCTGAGTGATAAACATGCTGAAATGCTTTTCGATTACGGCATCGATCATATTGTGGAACTTATCAAGGCAGAGCCGGAAACCGTTGCCACGGTGCTCAAATGTGATGTTGAGCAGGCCGGGGCGGTCATTGCGGCGGCCGCTGAAGTCGATATCTCTGGGCTGGCTGAAATTGCCGATGAAGCGGATGAAGCCGAGGAAGCGGAGTCTTTAACGGAGGAGGCCCCATCGCCTGCTGAGGCGCCCGGTCCGGTGACGGAGCAAGCTGGTGAAGTGGTTGAAGAACCGGAAGAGGAAAAGCCTGTTGATGCCCAAGCCGAGGTGCCTGCAGGTGATAATCCAGATGTCGAGGCCGTAACAGGTGGCAGCCAAGAGCAGGGTGATGATCAGGAAACCGGCCAGTAAGGTGAAATTTCCGTCCGGACCGATCAGGACGTGCGTGATTTGCCGGCACAAGATGCCCAAAAAAGAGCTGCAACGGTTTACCCCTCCAGATCATGTGGATGGCAACGAAAGCAAGGGGCGCGGGGCCTATGTCTGCACAGGACATGATTCTGTACAGATTGACAAAAATATAAAAAAATTAGCCAGGGCATTACGATGTGATGCCAAGGCCTTGCATATTCATTTGAAGGGCAAGATCAGGAGTTGAGTAATGAGAAAAATCAGAGTTTACGAGTTGGCAAAAGAAGCTGGTATGGACAGCAAGGACTTGACTGCCAAACTCATTGAAATGGGCTACAGCGTCAAGGCCTATAATTCGACTCTTGATGACGACACTGCCGATGACATACGCAGAAAACTCGGTTTTGTTAAAGTTGATGTCGAAGAGACCCGCATCCAAAGTAAGGGCCACACGACTATTATCAGAAGACGGTCCAAGGTGGTTCCTGAGGCACCTGTTGCCGAGGAGTTGCCTGAGGAAGAAGGCCTGGCTGCTGCTGCCGAGGAGATCCCTGCGGCGGAAGGAGAGGCCCCGGAGCCCACCGAGGTGGTAGAGCCGGCAATTACCGAGACGCCGGAGACCTTGGCTGAGGAAGCTGAAGTTGCAGAGGCTGCCCAGGAACCGGAAGAGGCTGAAGAAAAAGCGCCCGAGGCTGCTACTCCTGCTCCGCCTCCTGAAACAGAGGCCGAGAGTGCCCAGGAGGTAACCCCTGCTGAGGATACCAAGGGTGCTGAGGTTAAGAAGGAAGTTGCCCGGCCTCAAAACAATGGCTATGCCAAAATCGTTGGCCAGGCAGTTCTTCCCATTCAACAGGATGTCCCGGCCCGGCGCCCCAAGAAACCCGTGGAAAGGGCGCGGCCCAAACCCGGTGTCGGTGGTCCGCCCCCCCAGGAGCCGGCCGGCGATCAAGGCAAGAAGGGCAAGAAGGGTAAACGTCTTGTGAAATTCGCCACCGATACGGACCGCGTCCGCAAGGGTGCCGGCCTTCGTGGCAAAGGGCAGGGTGTTGTTGATGCTTCGGAGCTGGGAGCCTATGCTGGGCGGCTCTCCGCCAAGGTCAGGGTGGGGCGAGGTCCCCGTGGCTCCAGAAAGGGCAAACGTCGCGAGGTGGAGTCCTCCACCATTGAGATGAAGGCCAGCAAGAAAAAAATCTCCATGCTGGAAGCCATTTCTGTTGGTGATCTGGCCCATAAGCTGGGCGTTAAATCCCGCGAGCTTATTGGTCAGCTCATGGCCATGGGTGTCATGGCCACCGTTAATCAGGCCATTGATTTTGATACTGCCAATCTGATAGCCAACGAGTTCGGCTATGAAGTAGAGAAAAGAATGACGGATGAGCAGTCTGTCCTTGATCTCCAGGTGGAACAGGGCGGTGGTGAGGAACTTCCCCGGCCCCCTGTGGTGACGGTTATGGGGCATGTTGACCATGGTAAGACTTCCATCCTTGATGCCATCCGTAAGACCGATGTGGCGGCTGGGGAGGCAGGGGGGATTACCCAGCATATCGGGGCCCATTATGTCCGTTCTCCCCAGGGAGATCTCGTCTTCCTGGATACCCCCGGCCATGCGGCCTTTACGGAAATGCGGTCCCGCGGGGCCCAGATCACGGATATCGTTGTCCTGGTGGTTGCCGCTGATGATGGTGTCATGGGACAGACCAGGGAGGCCATTAATCATGCCAAGGCGGCCGGGGTTCCCATCCTGGTGGCCGTGAATAAGATTGATAGAGAAAATGCCGATGTCATGCGGGTCATGAGTGAACTCTCTGAATTTGAGTTGATTCCTGAAGAGTGGGGTGGCTCAACTATCTTCTGCCAGACATCTGCCAAGTCGGGCGAAGGTATTGAGGAGCTGGTTGAAAGCATTCTTCTGCAGACCGAAGTGCTGGAGCTGAAGGCCGATCCCGCTCGAAACGCCATGGGTCATGTTGTTGAGGCCCAGCTTCACAAGGGCCGCGGCCCCCTGGCCACCATTCTTGTCCAGCAGGGCACCCTGCGCATTGGCGACTTCTTTGTGGCCGGCGATTTCCATGGCAAGGTCCGTTCCATGCGTGACGACAAGGGTAAGCCCATCACCGAGGCGGGACCAGCCACCCCTGTTGAGGTAGGCGGCCTTGCCGGCGTACCCATGGCTGGCGATGAGTTTGTTGTGGTCACGGATGAGAAGATGGCCAAGAATGTTGCTCAGCAACGGCAGATGCGCAAGCGGGAGATTGATCTGGCCAGTGTCACCAAGGTTTCTCTTGATAACCTCTTTGCGAAACTGCAGGAGGGGGCGATGAAGGAAATCCGTCTTCTGCTCCGCTCCGATGTACAGGGTACCCTTGAGGCCTTTGCCAAGGCGGTAGAAAAACTGGGCACCGAAGAGATCAAGGTGAAGATCCTCCACTCCGGCACCGGCACCATCACCATGAGTGATGTCCTGCTGGCTGCCGCCTCCGATGCCTTGATTATCGGCTTTAATGTCCGGCCTTCCGCGCAGGTTACTGAACTGGCCAAGAAGGAAGCCGTGGATCTGCGGACCTATGATGTCATCTACCATGCCTTGGAGGATATTGAGTCTGCCATGGTGGGTATGCTTGAACCGGCCTATGAGGAAGAGATTATCGGTTCTGCCGAGGTGCGCGAGGTTTTCAGTGCACCTAAGATCGGCAATATTGGCGGCTGTATGGTGATCTCCGGTCGGATAGAGCGGCATGCCGGTGTCCGCGTGATTCGAGACGGGATCGTGGTCTATACCGGGCAGGTTGCCTCCTTGCGCCGGGTGAAGGATGACGTGAAAGAGGTGCAGAACGGCTACGAGTGCGGTGTTCGTCTTGAGAAATTCAATGACTACAAGCTGGGTGATATCATCGAGGCCTTTGTTATGCATGAGGTGGCACGTACCCTGTAGTTGGCATCCCGGGAAGCACGGCATGAAAGAAGAAAGCGCACCAGGACCTTTCCTGGTGTGCTTTCTTCTTTTGCTGTACAAGATAAATAGAAAGAAGACAGTTGCAGATATGGCCACCAAGAAATCCCGTTATACCCTGCCCAAGGAACTGGCAGCCACTCCGAAGAGACGGCCGGCCCGGGTTGCGGATATGATCCGCAATGTGGTCGCCTCCCTGCTCCTCTTTGGCGTTAAGGATCCCCGCGTCCAGAATATTACCGTGGTCAGGGCCCGGGTCACAGATGACCTGCGCACGGCTCGGATCTTTTTTTCCTGTCCACCGGAAAAGGCGGAGGAGGCCAAGGCCGGCTTGACCTCGGCTCGCGGTTATATCCGCTCTCATCTGGCCAAGGAAATAAAATTGCGCGCTGTACCGGAACTCATCTTTGAATATGATACCAATCAGGATGAGAGCGACCATTTAACTGCTATTTTTGAGGAGATCAGAAAAGAGAATGAGTCATCCTCCTGAGGAGATCATTGCGATCCTGAAAAAAGCCAGTCGGGTGCTTATTGCCACCCATGTTTTCCCTGACGGGGACGCCCTGGGTTCGCAGCTTGCCCTGGGCTTCGCTCTGGAGGCGGCGGGCAAGGAAGTATATTTATACAGTGAAGAGCGGGTCTCCCATCTCCTCGATTTTCTGCCTGGAACCGATGGTCTCAATACCCGGTTGCCGGACCACGATACCTTTGACTGCGCCGTGGCCCTGGACTGCGGCGACATGAGGCGTCTTGGTGACGGCGCTGAACAGCTCCTTGGCCATAAACCCTTTATTGCCATAGACCACCATGCCGGTCATCAGACCTTTGCCGATCTTACCTGGGTGGATCAGTACCGCTCTTCAACAGGCGAGATGATCTATGACCTTCTGCGCCTCCTTGACTTTGAGATCAGCCCGGCAGCAGCATATTGTCTCTATACCGCCATTCTCACTGATACCGGTTCCTTTAAGTATGAATCCACCACCGCCCATACTCTGCGGGTGGCGGCTGATCTTCTTGATTATGGGGTCAAGCCGGCCGAGATCTGCGACCATATATTTGATAATTACAGCAAGAATAGCCTGCAGCTTCTGCAAGAGGTTTTGGGTTCGCTTTCTCTCCATGCTGATGACCGAATTGCCTTTATCAGCGTGACCCCGGAGCTGCTCCAGCGCACGGGTACCACGCCCGCCGACACCGAGCTCTTCATTAATTTCCCCAGATCCATGAAAACGGTGAAGGTGGCGGTGTTCTTGAAAAAAACAGCAGATGATCTGGTGGGTGTCTCCATGCGGGCCAAGGGCGAGGTTGATGTGGCCCAGGTGGCCCGGGATTTTGGCGGCGGCGGCCATCGCAATGCTGCCGGTTTCAAGAGCGCCCACGCCTCTCTTGCCCAAATAAAAGAGCAGCTGCTTGCCAAACTGCTTCCCCTTGTTTGACCGGTTATGAGTGATCTTGCCCTGACAGCAGGAGTGGTGCTGGTGGATAAGCCGGTGGGCCCCACCTCTTTCCGGATGGTCCAGCAGGTGCGACGGGCCGTGGGAATCAAAAAGGTCGGCCATGCCGGGACCCTGGATCCCTTTGCCTCAGGCCTCCTGGTGATCTGCATCAGCCGGCCTGCCACCCGCCTTATTTCACAGCTGATGGCCGGGGATAAGGAATATGTCGGCGTCATCCGCCTGGGCCAGGAAACCGATACCCTGGATAGCCAGGGCGAGATTGTTGCCCAGCACGCGGTGCCGGTCCTTGACCGGCCAGAGATAGAGGCATGTCTGGCCTCCTTTGAAGGCCTGCAATGGCAGCAGCCGCCCCGGTTCTCTGCCCTGAAACATAAGGGCAAGCCTCTCTACTACTATGCCAGAAAGGGCATTGTCGTTGAAAAGGAACCGCGGCAAATAACCATTTCCGCGCTGGAATGTACCTACTATAACGAAGAATATTTGCATATCCGCGTTGTTTGCAGTAAAGGAACCTATATTAGAACTCTTGCCGCGGATATCGGCAGGAGCCTTGGCTGTGGGGCCTACCTCCATCAGCTGCGGCGCACCCGATCAGGCCCCTTTCATGTCAACAATGCCGTTGACGGCGCTTTACTGGCAGAGAGGGATTCGGCCGGGCAACTTCTTAGGGGGCATATGCTCTCTGTTGAGGATGCCCTGGTCACCCTGGCCGGGCCGGAGAGGGACTGATACGTATTGAAAAAAATCGATGCCGGCTGCTTCTTCGGCGGCATCTCAATGTCACATGCACCACTTAATCTAAACAAGCTGCGGGATGATGCTATAATCACCAGCGGCCTGGTTTCTGGTCTGGAATTGTGTTTATTCCCGCCTGCTGCCATGCCCGGTGATTTCCATCTCTTCATGCGGCATAAGGAGGTCATTATGACCCTGGAAGCAGATCAGAAACAGGAAATCATTGCTAAATTCGGTAAAACCCCCACTGATAGCGGTTCACCGGCTGTGCAGGTTGCCCTGCTCACTGCCCGTATTACCTATCTGACGGACCATTTCAAGACCCATAAGAAGGATCATCATTCCCGCCGCGGTCTGTTGAAACTGGTCGGTCAGCGTCGTCGTCTGCTGAAGTATATTATGCAGAAGGATGTTACCCAGTATCGTGACCTCATTGCCCAACTCGGCATGAGGAAGTAAGTCGTTTCTGGGCCGGTCCCTTAAAGACCGGCCCATTTTTTTTATCAAGCAACAGAAAGAGAGTACAGGGTGCTGTAAGGCCGAAAAGAAAACAGTGTGCCACAGAATCCAGGGCGCTTCATGGCCACGCCATGAAGCGCCCTGGGGTCTGTGGCGTGTATTTAAGATCTGTAGCAAAAAATACAGGAGATTCCATGTATAAAAAAGTTGAAATTGAAGTTGGCGGTCGTCCCTTGACCATTGAAACCGGCAAGATGGCCAAGCAGGCCAGCGGCGCTGTGGTGGTAACCTATGGCGAAACCGTTGTTCTGGTAACTGCCGTGGGCGCCAAAAAGCCCAAGCCTGATATCGATTTTCTCCCCCTTACCGTTGAATATCAGGAACGTTTTTACGCAGTGGGCAAAATTCCCGGCAGTTTCTTCCGCCGCGAGATCGGCCGTCCCACCGAGAAAGAGACCCTGACCTGCCGTTTTATCGACAGGCCCTTACGGCCTCTCTTTGCGGCCGGCTATGGCTGCGAGACCCAGGTCATCGCCACGGTCCTTTCGGCCGACAAGGAAAACGATGCGGATCTGTTGGCTATGATCGGCGCCTCCGCCGCCCTCTCCATCTCGCACATCCCCTTCAACGGTCCCATTGCCGGGGTCCGGGTGGGCATGATCGATGGCGCCTATGTCATTAATCCCACCACCACCCAGCAACTGGACTCCACCCTGGATCTCATTGTCGCCGGTACCAAGAACGCCGTGGTGATGGTTGAGGGCGGCGCCCATATGCTCAGCGAGGATGTTGTCCTTGAGGGTATCTACGCGGGCCATGAGGCCCTGCAGGGCATTATTGCGGCCCAGGAAGAAATGCAGGCCGAGGTGGGTGTCACCAAGATGGTGGTAGTGGCTCCTCTGGTGGATACGGATCTGCAGAAGAAAGTGGCAGATATGGCTGCCAAGGGCATGGAGCAGGTGATCACCACTGCCGATAAAATGGAGCGCTCTGCCGCTTTTGATGCCTTGAAGGCCGCCGTGGTTGCCAAGTTTGAAGAAGATGCTGACTTCAGTCGCCAAGGCGAGGTCAAGGGACTCTTGAAAGACCTCCAGAAGGAGATGATGCGCGCCCGCATTGTGGACAAGGGTGAGCGCATCGGCGGCCGCAAGTTTGACGAGGTCCGCGATATTGCCACTGAGGTAGGGCTGCTGCCCAGGGTCCATGGTTCGTCTCTTTTCACCCGTGGCGAGACCCAGGCCCTGGTCACCACTACTTTGGGTTCCGGATCTGATGAACAGCGCGTGGAGACTCTGGAAGGTATGGAGTTCCGGAAGTTCATGCTCCACTATAATTTCCCCCCTTTCTGTGTGGGTGAGGCTCGTTTTATGCGCGGTCCCAGCCGCCGTGACATCGGTCACGGCGCCCTGGCCACCCGGGCCCTGGAAATGGTGCTGCCCTCTGAAGAAGATTTTCCCTATACCATCCGTATTGTCTCCGACATCCTTGAGTCCAACGGCTCCTCGTCCATGGCCTCGGTCTGTGGCGGCTCCCTGGCCCTGATGGATGCCGGTGTGCCCATCAAGGCGCCGGTTTCCGGGGTGGCCATGGGTCTTATCAAGGATGGCGATACCGTGGTTGTTCTCACCGATATTCTCGGTGACGAGGATCATCTGGGCGACATGGATTTCAAGGTGACCGGTACCGCAGAAGGCATCACTGCCCTGCAGATGGATATCAAGATCGAAGGCGTAACCCGTGAGATCATGACCACCGCCCTGGCCCAGGCCAAGGATGGACGTGTCCATATCCTGACTGAGATGGCCAAGTCCCTTGCGGATGCTCGGCAAGAAATGCCGGCCCATGCCCCCAAGATTATCACCATGCAGATCAACCCTGAGAAGATCCGCGATCTCATCGGCCCTGGCGGCAAGATTATTCGCGGCCTGCAGGCAGATCTTGGTGTCAAGATCGATGTTGATGATAGCGGCGAGGTAAAGATTTTCGCAGCAGACGGTGATATGGCCCAGAAGGCCATGGACGGCGTCAATGCGGTGACTGCCGAGGCGGAGATTGGCAAGATCTATGACGGCGTTGTCAAGACCATTGTCGATTTCGGTGCCTTTGTGGAGATCCTTCCCGGCACGGATGGTCTTGTGCACATCTCTGAGCTCGCTCCCGAGCGGGTAGAAAAGGTGACGGATATCCTGAAGGAAGGGGATGTGGTCAAGGTCAAGGTGCTTGCCGTGGATCAGCGTGGCAAGATTCGCCTCAGTCGCAAGGCCTGTCTTGAGGAGTAAATATCTGTAAGAGTATCATCGGCACAAGGGCAGGGAACTATGTTCTCTGCCCTTTTTTATTGCCTGGATGTGAGCAGTTTTTGTTTAAAATCACCTGCAGAAGAAGGCTTTTTTGAGAGCCGGACTCAATGGTGCATCAATATGTCTATGTAAGGCTTAACATGTACAATAAAACCGTTTTTAGCAATGGCGTCAGGGTGGTGAGTGAAAAGATCGCCGCCACCCGCACCGTAGCCTTGGGGATCTGGGTGGATGTGGGTAGTCGCGACGAAGTGGCGGCCACCAGCGGCATCTCCCATTTTATCGAACATATGTTTTTCAAGGGCACCTCCAGCCGTTCGGTGCAGCAGGTGGCCCGGGAACTGGACAGTTTCGGCGGCATGAGCAATGCCTTTACCGCCAAGGATACCACCTGTCTCTACTCCATGGTTATGGACAGTAAATTGTCGGCCCTGGTCGAACTTTTTGCCGATATGTTCCACCATTCCCTCTTTGCCGAGGAGGAGGTCAGTCGCGAGCGCCAGGTGATTCTGCAGGAAATTTCCATGGTGGAAGATGTGCCTGAAGAGCAGGTCCATGATATTTTTGAAGAGTGTTTCTGGGGGGACAATGCCCTGGCTCGGCCGGTGCTGGGTGACCCGCAGGTGGTGGGCCAGATGAGCGGCGCCCAGATGTTGCGCTATATAGGATCCCATTATGCGCCAACCAAGGTGGTGATCAGTTGCGCCGGTAATGTGGATCATCAGGAACTGTGTCAGCTTTTGGAACCCCTTTGGGGAGATTTTTCAGGGGGCAGCGGCAGCCATGAGAGAGTGGCCCCCCTTCCTGAGCGGCACCTGCCCACCAGGATTGTCAGCAAGGAGTTGGAGCAGGTGCAGCTGGTCATGGGGGTCAAGGGGCTGGCCATCACCTCTGAGGAGAGGTTCGCTCTGGTCCTGTTGAATACCATCCTCGGCGGCAATATGAGTTCCCGGCTTTTCCAGGAGGTCCGGGAGAAGAGGGGGCTGGCCTATTCCATTGCCTCCTTTATTGAGTCCTATAGCGATTGCGGTTATGTGGGGGTCTCCTGCGGTGTGGCCCCCGGTTCCGTCAACGAAACCCAGGATCTCATCAGAGAGCAGCTGCTCTTCCTCGGCAGGGAGGAGCAGCTGCTCCCGGATGAGATGCGTCACGCCCTGGATTTTACGCGAGGCAGCCTCTATCTGGCGGCGGAGAATCTTGAGTCGCGTATGGCCAGAAATGCGCGGAACGAGCTTTATTTCGGCCGGCATATACCCCTTTCCGAGGTGGTCAGCCATTTTGAGCAGGTGTCTACTGCTGAAGTTGCGGCCTTGGCCCGCAGACTCTTTAGCGACAACCCTTGTCTCGTTATCATGGGCCCGGTGGCAGACCATGAGGTGCGGTGATCCTTTATTTTTCCAGGGCCTTCAATGGGGATTGGCGAGCAGGCGCCGCAGGAGTTGCCGAAACGCTGTTTCTTTTTTTGAGGGGTGAAGAAAAGAACAAAGCCGGGATATATGTCCCGGCTTTTCCATGGCAGAGAAAGGTCCCCTCTTTTTTTCAGGTTTTGATGCCAGGGGCCTTGTCAGCCTGGTTGATATATTTGAAAAATATCGGGAAGGCAACAAAGAAGGCGCCGGCCATCAGATATTCGACGCCTTTGATGTGGGTGTAAAAATCCACCAGGGTCTCATACTCCCCCAGATTGCCGGTTGCCACCAGGAAGTGACGAAGCATTTCCCCCGCCTGGTAATCCACAGAGGACAAACCGGTGACAAAGGCCATCAGGGCCCAGATGCCAAAGGCCCCTGCTGTCCCTGCCATGATGATCAAAAAAATGCTCCGCTCCTTGTTTTGGGTGCGCTGCGTCATGGTCGTTCTCCTCTGAAGTGGAGTTGATTGAATTTTCTATAAGGATCTCTTCTCTACATGCCGTTGATGGCGCTGAGGACACCATGGATGACCTGGCCGATTCCCTGACTGCTCAGGGCGCCGATCATACATGCCAGGCCCCAGGTGCCCACCAGGCCGGCAAAGGTGATGACCATGGCCAGGCCGATCTTGCCGGCTTGGTTCAGGTCTGCCTGGGTGTCGCGGGTTTTTTGGATGGGTTTTATAATTCCTGTTCTCTCTTTCATGGCCGTCCTCCTTGCTCTCCGGGGTTTCAG
>JAVLBA010000070.1:0-12252 GCA_031581485.1 Desulfurivibrionaceae bacterium
TCTCTCCAGGAAAACAGGCCGCTTCATGCCCCCTAAAAGAGCCTGCCAAGGCCTTTTTAGGGCACTTGACCACGGAAGAGGATTCAAGAGAACTTCTACCTGTTTGTCAAATAATTGGCAACAGAAAGGTGCCGGCCAGGTTTGGCCGCGGCTTATGCCTACGTCATCCACGCCTTTAAAAAGATTGAGTGATTGCCGCCGGCCAAGGAGGTCGCCAAAGGGCCTGCGGCTGCCTATTTATCCCGCAGCCGCTTATTGCTTCTGGCAAAGCTGATAAAGGAGAAGAAATTCCGGGCAAAGCGCCGCCAGCTCGAGGGTGACTTCCACAGCATGGTGACATAGCCCCACAGCACCTTGGGCTGCTGAAAATGGCTCTTGTAAAAGAGGATGAACAGCTCCTCCAGCCGTTCCTTGTTCATGCCCGTGGGAATGAAAAGAAACTGCATGCAATCCATCTTCTGCCAATCTTCTTCAAAACTGCCCAGCTGGTGGATATTCTTATAGATGGGGGACCCGGGGAAGGGCGTGAATTTGGCCAGGTTGAAGTCGTCAATGGGCAGGGAAAAGACGTAGTCCATGCTCTTTTTGATGCTCTCTTCGCTCTCCCCGGGCAGGCCCATCATCAACAGGCCCTTCACCCTGATCCCGACCTTGTTGATGAGGCGGATCTTGTCGGCCAGCATGGCCAGGTCGGCGTTCTGGCGGTGCTGGGCCAGCAGGTTTTCGTCGCCGGTCTCAATGCCGAGGCTGATCATCCAGCAGCCCGCCCTCTTCAGCAGCTGCAGGAGTTCAAAATCGATATGCTCGGCCCGCACCGCGCAGTTGAAGGTCATCCCCAGGGGGGAGTCGATCATTTTCCGGCAGAACTCCTCCACCCTCTCCCGGTTAAAGGTGAACTGGTCATCATAGAAGTTGATGTGGCGGATGCCGAATTTTTCCTTGAGATAGGCCAGGTGCCGGTAGAGGTAGCCGGCCGAGTTGTAGCGGAAGCTGCGCCTGAACACCGAACGGTCGCAGTAGCTGCAGGCATAGGGGCAGCCCCGGCTGGAGATGCAGCTGGTGTTGGGTTCCTTGGGATAATTGAAGATGGGCAGCTGGTAGGCCTCCGGATAGTTGGCCAGCTTCTCATAGGCCGGAAAGGGCAGGAGGTCGAGATCAAGCGGCGGCCGTTTCTGGTCATTGAAGATCACCTGGCCGCTCTCATCCCGCCAGATAAGGCGCGCCACCTGGGCCCTGCTTTGGGCCGGGGTCGTTAAAAACTCGTGCAGCGTCTCCTCCCCTTCTCCCACCACCACGAAATCCACGGCCGGATAATCGTGCAGGGTCTTCTCCTGCAGGGCCGAGACATGGACGCCGCCAAAGATGGTGCTGATGCCGGGCAGCACCTCCTTGGCCCGTGCGGCCAGCCGCACCCCGTCCAGAAAGCTGGAGGTGGTACAGGAAAAGGCAATAAAGGCCGGCCTCTTTTCAAGGAGAAAGGCCTCCATAAGTTGCTCTGACTGGGCCGGCTGGGCATAGCAGTCAATGATGGCGGTCTCAAAACCCCGTTCATCCAGGTAGGCGGCAATGGAGGCCAGACCCAGAGGGGGCATGATATTGGTCATGCGGGAGATATCTCCCCCGGCCTGTTCCAGCCTGTAGCCCAGGGGATGAACAAAGAGGATGTTTTTTTGGTTGTGGGTGGGCATAACAAGAGTCTCCACAAAAGGAGGATTGATAATGGCGGGCCGAAGATGCCGAGAGGGTTCCCTTGGCACTGCCATGCGCGTTACTGATCCCCGTCGCGGCACGGCCTGGCCAAATCGCCATCAGCGCCCATCAAGGCGCTGTTCAAGAAGAGCGGCCATACGCAGGCCCAGGGTATGACTCATATGGGTGAGCATGGCCTCGGAGTCGCCGCCGAAATCGCCGGATGAGGCGGTATCGCGGCCATAGAACCGGAGAGAGGGCTGCCTCTTGCCGGGCTCAAACAGCTCGATGACCCCGGCCACAGCGGCCTTGCCGGCCCCCATCCCGATGAGGTAGCGGGCCATCCGGCTGCCGGGGTTGCACTCCACCAGGGCCCCCTTGAGGCGCAGCGGCCCGCCCTCCTCCAGCTCCAGGGCCTCCCTGACGGCTGCCTCAAAACTCTGCACATAGGGCTCATAGGAAAATTCATCCTGCAGAGGGAGAAGGCGGTCTGAAAATTTCGACACCGTGGCGGCCTGGTAGCCAGTCAGGTCGGCAGTGGGATCCTGCCACACATAGACGTCATCCTCAAGGACCATATCAGCTTTATAGGCCTTGGCATCAAAGGCGTGATCCGGAAAATCACGCAGGGTCAGCACCTGTTCCACCTGTTCAGGGTCGGTGGAGAGACGGCCGGAATGCACCCCGCTGCAGCCGCCCAGGGCAAGAATAAGGACAGCCGCTACCAGAACGAAGGGAACAGGGCGTTTCATTTTTATCTCCTTATGTTTCACAGAACCGGCTGCCCAAAAAAGCCAGCCGGCCGCCAATTCCGCTCAAACCCGCGAAAAAGAGTCATAACATATTTGATAGGTCAAAGCAGTTCAAGCTTTTTCCAACCCGCCCCCCTCCTGTTTCAGCCATTCATTGCCACCCGGCCCTCGCAATAACATACCCTGAGCCTGTCGAAGGCCTGCCCTGAGCCTGTCGAAGGGGCGCCCTCCCTCCCGCAGTCACTGCGAGGAGCGGAGCGACGCGGCAGTCCAGAGGCGAAAAGTATTCTGCCAGAGGGGGATTCTTTTTTTCACCACAGAGACACAAAGACACAGAGAATATAAAGGCCCGAAATCTTTGTACCCCTCAAGGGGGTATTGTAAAGAATGCCTTTGTGTCTTTGTGTTGAACAGGAACCATGCATTATATAGGACATCTTATTTTGTGCAGGTGAAGGGTGACGCGACGCAGCAGTCCAGAAGGTTCTTTACTCCGGGGCCCCCTGCAATTTCCTGGATTGCCGCACTTCGTTCGCAAAGACGGCACATTACATTGCCACCCACCCTCGCACCAACATACCCTGAGCCTGTCGAAGGCCTGCCCATCACCCCCTGCAGTCACTGCGAGAAGCGGAGCGACGCGGCAGTCCAGAGGCGACATCTATCCTGACAGAGGGGGGATTCTTTTTTTCACCACAGAGACACAAAGACACAGAGACACAGAGAATATAAAGGCCCGAAATCTTTATACCCTTCAAGGGGGTATTGTATTGTAAAGAATGCCTTTGTGTCTTTGTGTCTTTGTGTTTAACAGGAACCATGCATTATATAGGACATCTTATTTTGTGCAGGTGAAGGGGTGAAACAAAAAAGGAGCCCAACCTGATACAGGCGGACCCCTTTTTAGGCAGGCACTCTAAAAACAAAGAAACTACGCGACAAAGATATTATCAATCCGCTCGGTAATCTGTTCTTCCTTGACCTGGTAAGCAAGGGAGATTTCCGTTACCAGCAGGGACTTGGCGGTATCAACCATCTTCCGCTCCCCAAAGGAGAGTTCCTTGGAGTGCTGCAGCAGAAAGAGGTCGCGAAGAACACCGGCAATCTCAAAAATGGAGCCTGACTTGATCTTCTCCATATATTCCCGATAACGCTGGTTCCAGGGCTGCTGAACGATTTCGACATCTTCCATTTTGAGAATATCAAAAACCTTGTCCGCTTCGGCGGAACTGGCAATGGCCCGCAGGCCCACTTTTTCGCTGGAACCACAGGGAATCATCACCACCATGGCGGTATCCATGATCTTCATGACGTAAAAGGATTGCTCCAAGCCTGCCATTTTTTTCATCTCAACCGCTTGGATTTCACCGACACCATGGGCCGGATAGACAGCCATATCGCCTTTTTTAAACACGTTAACTCTCCTTTAAACGAGCGAATCCTGTCAGTGCAAAGCTGGCAACTCTGATAGGGAAAACCAGAAACCATCTTGACACGTAAGTAAGAAATAAGGGGCAGGAATAATAACTTAATGATTACAATAATTTTATAATGATACCACAATATGCAGAAATTGCAAGGCGGGATCCGGGAGGAACCTCTGCCGGAGCAGCAGGAGGTCAAAGAAGGGGGTTGCTATTTCGTGTGCATGGCCTGGGTGGCCGCGGCCATACCCTGCTCCACAATGAGCCTGGCGGCCTCCGTGGCCCTTTCTATGGCCGTGGAAACAAGGGGGAGCTCGGCACCTGTAAAATGACCCAGGACATAACGCTCAACAGGCATGACCTGACCCGGATGACCAATACCTATCCTGATCCGGTTAAAGGATCTGCTGCCCAGACGCTGGATGATGGACTTGATGCCATTATGGCCCCCTGCCCCCCTGTTTACGCCCAGTTTTATCCGGCCGCACTCCAGGTCGAGATCATCGTGGATAACGACAATATCCTCAAGTTCTATCCTGTAATAGGAGGCAATGGGCTCCACTGCCTCACCGCTGAGATTCATAAAGGTCTGCGGTTTCACCAGCATCACACTGTGACCGGCAAGGGCCACCCTGCAAGAGAGGGCCGACCATTTTGACTGACCAAAGGAGGCGCCGGCCTCCGCAGCCAGTCGCTCCACCGCCAAAAAGCCGACATTATGCCTGGTTCCCCTGTATTTCTCGCCCGGGTTACCCAGGCCGACGATCAGATACATGACTCTCCGGTCAAAACAAAATCGGCCGGGAAAAGGCATGCCCTTTCCCAGCCGATTTTAAAACAGAACAAAATGGCAGATCAAATGTAACAGCCCTGGCAAAACGCAGCGAGCGCCGACCAGGGAGGCGAAAATGGGCTGAAAAAAAGGCACCCCAGGATATTTCCGCCGGGGCAGCCCTTTTACTTTAACAAATAAGCAGTTGCAAGTCGCGCAGGCTCGTGCACCTGAGAATTTTCAACAGAGTGTTACGCAGGCACCACCGCAACACAGACACTGTCAGGCTTACCAAGCAGAGTCACCTCTTCAGGGACAGGGAGCTGCGCCAAGGTGATTTCCTCTTCAAACTGCAGGGGAGTCACATCCACCTCAATGGCGTCAGGAATACTCAAGGGTTTTCCTTGGAGACGAACAGAATGGACATATATCTCCAGTTCGCCACCCGCATCAACACCCTTGGCCTTTCCTGAATAGGTAACAGGCACGGTGTAGGAGTACTCATTATTGAGGTCAAGCTCATAGAAATCCGCATGCTTGAGGTCATTGGTAACGGGATCGACCTGAATATCCTTGACCATGACATTCTTCTGACCATCACCTTCAATGGTCAGGGCAACAATGGCGTTACGCCGCTGCAGACCCAGAAGGGATTTGGTGAAGGAATGGGTATCAACCGTCAGGGAGACCGGCTTGGTCTTGGGGCCGTATAAAACAGCAGGAATGCGGCCGTCACGACGAAGGGTGCGGGCGGCGCCTTTGCCGGAACTGTCTCTTACCTGGGCTGTAACATCAATCTGGATCATGGGGGAGGACCTCCTCAATTAAAAACAATTAAACAAACAGAGAACTCACCGAGTCCTCTGAGTGAATGCAATGTATGGCCTCAGCGAGAAGCTTGGAAACGGAAAGAACCTTTATTTTCGAACAGTTCTTGGCATTTTCCCGCAAAGGAATGGTATTTGTGACCACCATGGTGGTTATTTCAGAATCAGTAAGCCGCTCAATGGCAGGCCCTGACAAAACAGCATGGGAACAATAGGCATGGACCTCTTTTGCCCCTGCCTTCATAAGCATGGAGGCGGCGCCGCATAAGGTGCCTGCCGTATCAACCATATCATCGAGAAGAATGGCTACCTTCCCGCGGACATCGCCGATAACATTCATGGCCTCAGCCACATTGGCCCGCTCCCGACGCTTATCAATAATCGCCAGGTCTGCGTCCAGCCTTTTGGCAAAGGCCCTGGTCCGCTCAACACCACCGGCGTCAGGGGAGACCATTATCACGTCGCCGTTACTAAAGCAGGAACGTATATCATTAAGAATGACGGGTGCGCAATACATATTATCAACAGGAATACTGAAAAAGCCCTGGATCTGGCCGGAATGGAGATCCATGGTCAGAACGCGGCGGATGCCCACCGCCATGATCATCTCGGCCACCACCTTGGCGGAAATGGGCACCCTGGGCGCCACCTTGCGGTCCTGGCGGGCATAGCCGTAATAAGGCATAACCGCGGTAATCCTGCGGGCGGAAGCCCGGCGCAGGGCATCGGCAATGAGCATCAGCTCCATCAGGTGATCGTTGACCGGGGTGGAGGTAGGCTGGATAATAAAGACATCACGACCGCGGACATTTTCCTTTATTTCAACGTAGGTCTCGCCATCGCTGAAGGTCCGCACTTCTCTTTCCACAAGGGGAATGTCGAGGATTGAAGAGATATCTTGGGCAAGGTCGATATTGGCGTTGCCGGAGATAAGCATTATGTCTTTCTTGTCTTTCATCATTGCCTCGTTATTGCCTCGTTTACTACCCTGTGATCATCTGAAAATAAAGCTGAGTTGAGCAGCTTGTCTACTCAAACGAAACTTATGCCCTTGTGGTATAATAAGAAAATTGGCTGGGGCGGTAGGATTCGAACCTACGAATGCAGGCGTCAAAGGCCTGTGTCTTACCGCTTGACGACGCCCCATTAATATATATGTGAAGTACGTTACAACGTCTCTGCTGCTAGGGCAGGCACTCCTTGGGATCACCAAGAGGGGTTGTTACAAAAGTGCGCCAATGGGGGTAGGCGGCCCTCATCGCCTCAACAGAGGCATGGGCCATTTTTTTATCCGAAAAGAGGCCAAAAACCGTTGAGCCACTGCCGCTCATAAGGGCGCCGGAGGATTTATGGGCCAAAAGAAATTCTTTAATGACCAATATTTCAGGATATTTGGCGATGGTGACCTGTTCAAGGTCATTAATGAGCTTGAAATCAAGGCACGGTGCTGATGCGCGGCCTAAATTATAAGTTTTGGCCGCTGTTGTCAACGCATAATTGGCTGTTTTGGGCGAATTTTCCCCCGCCGCAGGCAGAGATGAGGTGCTGAAATTTTTCTGTAAATTTTCAAAGACCCATTTGGTGGAAACCGCGATGCCGGGATTAACCAGAACAAGAAACCAATGGGCAAGAGGCGGCACAGGCGAAAGCAGGTCGCCGGTACCGCGCGCCCGAGCCGAACAGGAGGGGTAGAGGAAGAAAGGCACATCCGCGCCCAGGGTTTTACCAAGCGCCAGCAGCTGCTTTTGATCCAGGGGATGGCCGGCCAGACGATTAAGCCCGGTCAAGGTGGCGGCGCAATCACTGGACCCCCCTCCAAGACCAGCGGCAACGGGGATATTCTTCTCCAGGGTAATACTCATCCGGGGATCCGCCCCGATCTGCTCATAAAAAAGAGCAGCGGCCTGGTGGACAAGATTCGTGTCGTCACAGGGCAGAGAGGGATCGGAACAGCGGAGATGGATACCCGGCTTGGTGGCGGCTTGAAAGGTGAGATAGTCGAAGAGGGAGATTTTATGCATCCACGAGTCGAGCTCATGGTAGCCACTGGACCGCCGGCCCAGAACCTCAAGACAGAGATTGACCTTGGCCGGGGCCTTGAGCTCAAGGGAGGTGGACATGATCTAAGAGATCCTCACTGCCTGGTGAACCTCTAAAAGAGACAAGGGGGCAGGCACACCTTGCGCCTGTGCGCTTTATGCCAGCCACTACTTGGGGGAGGTTGAACATATATGAAGTCGCAGCAGGTGCACTCGAAGTCGCCCTGCCCTACCTGGAGAGCTGCACATAGCGCATCTTCAGGTCATAGATGAATTTTTCCAGGATATTTTTTTCATCCTCGCTGAGGTTGCCCTTGGTCTTTTTCTCCAGGAGGTCAAGGGTGTCAATGGTATGCTTGGCCAGGGTAAGATCCTGGGTGGTCTGCCCGGTAGCCGGGTCAGGAATCTCACCCAGATAAAAGAGGGCCGAGGTATTCAAGGACATGACAAAAGCGGTAAAACTCACCTCCGGCATCTGACATTTGCCGTCCTTGACAATCCCGCCGGCATCCCGGCATTTTTCCTCATCCATCAGCGCACCTCTTCCTTTTTCCTTGCAACCGGCCCCCGCTGCAGCCCAAAAACAGGCCGCAGCAGTGGAGCCAAAACCCTCAGCCCTTGCTACATGTCAAGAACCATGGCGTCGGTGATATGATCAAGATCCTTGACCACGGCCAGCTGTTCTTTGCTCAGCAGCTTGGTGGTGTTGAGCAGGATGACGTTCCTGGTGGACTCGGCCTCCACCTGCTGGCCCACGGTCATCCGGGAGATATTCACCCCCAGACCACCAAGGGTGGTACCCAGGGAGCCGATAACTCCCGGCACATCGTCATTGGCCACAAAGAGCATGGGGCCATCCAGCAGGGCCTCCAGCCGGAAGGAGTTGAGGCGAACCAGACGGGGCTCATGCTTGCCGAAAACGGTCCCGGCCAGGGTATTTTCACCCTCGCTGGTGGTGACGGTGATGGTGAGCTGACTGGTGAAGGCATCGGAATCACCGGTCTTGGCCTCAATCACCTTGATCCCCCGATCCTTGGCAATCATGGGGGCATTCACAAAATTAACCGCATCCTTGAGAATGGGGCTGAAAAGACCCTTCAGGAAGGAAACCGTAATGGGCTCGGTCTTCATCTCGGCCAGTTCCCCGGCAAACTCCAGGGTGACTTCCTTAACGCCCCCCTTGGCGATCTGCATGTGCAGGGAACCCATCATCTCGGCCAGTTTGGCATAGGGGCCGATCTTGGCCAGGACATCGGCACTCACGGAAGGCACATTGATGGCATTGGTCACCGTGCCGTTAAGGAGAAAATCGGCCAGCTGCTCACAGATGGCAACGGCCACATTGACCTGGGCCTCGGAGGTGGAGGCGCCGAGATGGGGGGTGCAGATGAAATTGGGCAGAGCCAGCAGGGGCGTGGTCTCTACAGAGGTGGGCTCCTTCTCGAAGACATCCAGGGCAGCGCCTCTGATCTCGCCGTTTTTCAGGGCCTCGTACAGGGCCTCCTCATCAACAACACCGCCGCGGGCACAGTCGATGAACATGGCCTCCTTTTTCATGGCCTTGAACTCCTTGGTGGAGATCAGTTTGGCCGTCTCCTTGGTAAGGGGCACATGGACGGAGAAATAATCGGCGCGTTCGCACAGCACTTCCAGGCTGACCAGCTCCACGCCGATCTTTTCGGCGATTTCCTTGGGCATATGGGGATCATAGGCGATGACCTTCATCTTCAGCCCCTTGGCCCGGTCGGCAAAAATGGCACCGATGCGGCCGATACCGATAATACCCACGGTCTTGTTGGTCACCTCGCGGCCCTGGAACTTCTTCTTGTCCCAGCCCCCCTCTTTGAGGCGGGCAGTGGCCTGGGGGATATTTCTGGTCAGGGACATCATCATGGCAATGGCGTGCTCGGCAGCAGTGGTGGCATTGCCATCCGGGGCGTTCATCACCACAATGCCGCGCTTGGAGGCGGCCGGGATATCGACGTTATCCAGGCCGATGCCGGCCCGGCCCACAACCTTCAGCTGATCAGCGGCCTCGATGATTTCATCGGTAACCTTGGTGGCGCTGCGAATAACCAGGCCATCATAGCCGCCGATGATTTTTTTGAGCTCTTCAGGGGCCAGACCGGTGATTACATCCACTTCGAGTCCGGCGTCCTTAAGAATCTTTACCCCGATGGGCTCAAGATTGTCGCTGATCAAAACCTTCATGATATCTCCTTAACGATAACGATATATTCCATAGACCAGGTGCGGTCTAAAATTCTCCATGGCCGGCACATTGAAAGCCATATCTGAGGCACAGAAACGCGCAATATGCTGCGCACACCGTGATTTGTCAAGCATATTTCCGGCATTCCAGGCGGGCAAACCCCGCCCCCTATCCCGCCTTAGTCCTGAAAACAGGCGGAAAAATCCGCCGGCTCCTCTGCCTCTTTCTCATCAGCCGCCTCCTCCATCTGCCGGCGCCTCTCCAGCTCCTGGGTAAACTCCGCCACCTTCTGCAGGAAAAGCTTCTCAGCAAAGAGCGGATTGGCGATATAGCCCAGGGAGTTGTCGTTGATCTGGGAGATCAGAAAGTCCACTGCCTCCTCTTTGGCCTTTTCATCCACAAAATGGCGTTCCCGGGCAAATTCATGGACAAGGAGATCCTTATAATGCTCGCGAAAGGCCGCCTGGCCGTCAGCGTCAAGGCCGGAGTCGGCCATTTTTTCCACAGGCACCGGCAGTTCGAGCCGGCAGAGGATCTTGATATACCAGCGGTCTCCGGCAACGGGCCGGCAAAAATCAAAGAGGGATATCTTGACCCCGTTGGCCAGGGTCTTTGTTTCAATCAGTTTTTCCTTAAGATCTTTCATCATTCTATGCTATGGTTGCCTCAAATTTCGGAAGGGGTTATGATCACAGGCGCCCGGGACATCCCGCAGACAACGCCTTATCCAGCAAAAAAACTACTTATCTACATAGCAACTACGCCATGACTATCTCCACATACAACACCAGGACCGGCAAGAAAGAGCCCCTTGCCACCATCAGGGAAAACCACGTCAACCTCTATGTGTGCGGCATCACGGTGTACGACTATTGCCACCTCGGCCATGCCCGCTCCACCCTGGTTTTTGATATGATCGTCCGCTACCTGCGCTACCGCGGCAAGACGGTGACCTTTATCAGAAATTTTACGGATATTGACGACAAGATCATCAAGCGGGCTGCTGAGCAAAATACCACACCAGAAGAACTTTCCAACCGTTTTATCCAGGCTTTCCACGAAGACATGGCCAGCCTGGGCAATATCACCCCGGACAGAGAGCCCAAGGCTACGGAGCATATCCCGGAGATCATCGAGCTGATCGAGACCCTGATGGGCAAGGGGCTGGCCTATGAGACAGAAGGCGATGTCTATTACCGGGTGGAGAGATTCCCCCGTTACGGCGCCCTTTCCGGCCGTAATCTGGACGACATGATGGCCGGGGCCCGCATCGCGGTGAGCGACAAGAAGGAGAATCCCATGGATTTTGCCCTCTGGAAGAGCAGCAAGCCCGGCGAACCAACCTGGCAGAGCCCTTGGGGCCCGGGCCGGCCCGGCTGGCATGTCGAATGTTCGGCCATGTCAAAAAAATACCTGGGCGACACCTTTGACATCCACGGCGGCGGCAAGGATCTCATCTTCCCCCACCATGAAAACGAGATCGCCCAGAGCGAAGGGGCCAGCGGCAAGCCCTTTGTCAACACCTGGATCCACCACGGCTTTGTCACCATCAAGGATGAGAAGATGTCCAAGTCCCTGGGCAACTTCCTCACCATCCGCGAGATGCTGGAGAGATATCCGGCCGAGGTCCTGCGCCTCTTTGTCTTTTCCGCCCACTATCGCACACCCCTGGACTTCACCGACCAGGCCATGCACGATGCCGAGACCGGCCTGGACCGCATGTACTCCTGCCTGGCCGCAGTGGCCGGACTGCCCCAGAGCGGCAGCGGCGCCTCCGCCATCGGCAAAAAAGACCGCCAGAAGCTGGAAAAGCTGGAAGAACGCTTCTGCCAGGCCCTGGACAATGACTTCAATACGGCCCAAGGGCTGGGGCACATCTTCGATGTCGTCAAGACCATCAACAAAATCACCCACCACCTGCCGGAGAACCCCGGCCAGGAAGACCTGGATCTCTTGACAAAGAGCAGCAACACCCTGAAAAGACTCGGTGAGATACTGGGCATCCTCCAGCAGGAGCCGGTGGCCTATCTGCAGGCCAAACAACAGAAGGTGCTGGCCTCCCTGGAGATCAGCCCGGCCGAGATCGACAAGCTGATTGCCCAGCGCAACAGGGCCCGGGACGAAAAAAACTGGGACCGGGCCGACCAGATCCGCGCTGAACTGCTGGCCAAACAGATAGAAATCAAAGACTCGGCCAGCGGCACCACCTGGCAGGTCAGGATATAGATAAGGCCGCCCTTTCTAAAAAGGCCAATTCCCCTTGACAAAGCAGGCCCGGCTTGCTAAATAAATATTTCCAAATCGTGCTGGGAGATCGTCTAATGGTAGGACTGTAGACTCTGACTCTGCCTATCGGGGTTCGAATCCCTGTCTCCCAGCCACTTCTTTTTTTTGCACCCCCTCTTTTTTTTCATAGAACCAGACAACCATACTATGGCCTCGCCATAACGTGCCGTCATCATAATGTGCCGTATAATGTGCCGTTATTATAACGTGCCGTCATTGCGAGCGAAGCGCGGCAATCCAGGAAGTTGCGG
>JAVLBA010000071.1:0-12244 GCA_031581485.1 Desulfurivibrionaceae bacterium
CCCCCTTGCCTGGCCGCCATGGCATATCAATATGTCATGAGCAGTCGGTTGGTCTTGACTGCAAGAGCAGCGATACCCACAATACCCATTGTGGGCTTGCGCAATGCGGGAGGTTCCTTGATGCAGCGCGCCCCCCTCTTATTTATCCTGACCGCCACCTTGGTGATCTCGGGGCTGCTGGTAGGCGGTGCCTGGTTCTACAAAACCCAGAAACAGCAGCTGCGTAGCGAGGCCGAGGCCACCATGAATGCCGTGGCGCAGCTCAAGGTGGATCAGATCGTCCAGTGGCGAAAGGCACGGCTGGCCGAAGCAGCCGTGCTCATTGAGACTCCGGCGGCCAACCTCTTCAGGCGTTGGCTTGCAGCCCCCAGGCCCGAAGATGCCCAGACCATTCTGGCCATCCTTCGTCCCCAGCAACAGCACTTTCATTATAGCGATATCTCGCTGGTTGATACGGAGGGCCGGGTCATGTTGAGCCTTGCCGGCCAGAGCGGCCAACAGATGGAGGAGGAGGGGCGCCCGTTTCTGGCCGCTGCCCTGCACAAGCGGCAGCCGGTACTCACCGTCCTGCACCGCGGCCCCGATGAACTGCAGCCCCATCAGGATATTATTGCCCCCTTCTTTGCCCATGATGACGCAACCGGTGCCCCCATGGGTGCCGTGGTTATGCGCAGCGAGGTCGGCGCCTTTCTCTATTCCCTGATCCAATCCTGGCCGACCCCAAGCCGCAGCGCGGAAATCCTCCTGGTTCGCCGTGATGGCGATGCAGTACTCATCCTCAACGATCTGCGCCATAAAGAGGATGTCGACTTCAGGCTGCGTCTGCCCCAGAGCCAGAGCGACCTGCCGGGAGTGATGACGGCCCTGGATCAGAAGGGCGTGATCCAGGGCGTCGACTACCGGGGGGTCGAGGTGCTGGCTGCCCTGAAGAAAGTGCCAGATTCCCCCTGGTTCATCCTGGCCAAGATCGACACAACAGAGGTGTTTGCGTCGTGGCACACCATTTCCACCCTGCTGGTTGGCCTGTTCCTGATGATCCTGACCGCCATCGCCGCCACAGCCGGGCTGGTGTGCCAACTGAGGGACAAGACCCATTACCGCGATCTTCTGCTCACGGAAAAAAAACTGAAAGAATCTCAGGCCCAGTGGGAGAACATCTTCCAGGCCATCGGCCATCCTGTTTTCATCCTGGCCCCGGACCAGACCATCCTGGCAGTGAATCAGGCCTGGGAAAAATTGAGCGGCAGGCCAGGAGAAGATATTGTGGGGCGAAAGTGTTACGAGGTGACCCATAACAGCCCTGCCCCTCCCTCCTTATGTCCCTTTGCAAAGGCGCAGCGCAGCAAGGGGGTAGAAACCATGGAAATGAAATTTGAGGCCGTGAATCGGCATTTTCTGGCCTCTTACACCCCGGTGTTCACCGAGGATGGCTCCCTGGAAAAGGTCATCCTCATAGCCACGGATATCACCCAGGCCAAAGAGACCGAGGCGGAAAAGACCCAGCTGGAGCAGCAGCTTCTCCAGGCCCAGAAGATGGAGGCGGTGGGCACCCTGGCCGGCGGCATTGCCCATGACTTCAACAACATCCTTTCCCCTATCATCGGCTATACCGAACTGGCCCTGCGCCGCCTCGACCCGGAGCAACCCCTGGCCGCACAGCTGACCCAGGTCCTGGTGGCGGGGCAGCGGGCCAAGGAACTGGTCAAACAGATCCTCACCTTCAGTCAGCAGTCCCTGGCCGAACGCATGCCCTTAGAGATTCAGCCCATCATCAAGGAGACCATCAAGCTCATCCGCTCTTCATTGCCCACCACCATTGAGATCCGTCAGAATATTGCCCAAGATTGCGGCACAATCCTGGCCGACCCCACCCAGATCCACCAGATCCTGATGAACCTCTGCGTCAACGCCTACCATGCCATGAAGCAAAAACCCACCGGCGTGCTGGACATCACTCTGGCCCCCCTCTCCCTGAACAAGGCGGAAGCCCAGGCCACTCTGCAGGGAATGCAGCCCGGCTCCTACATACTCCTGGAGATAGCAGACACGGGATGCGGCATGGACCTGGCCACCCGGGCCAAGATTTTTGAGCCCTATTTCACCACCAAGGGCAAGACAGGCGGCGGCACAGGCCTCGGTCTGGCCCTGGTGCACGGAATCATGAAGGCCTATGGGGGCTATATCAAGGTGGAAAGTGAACCCGGCAAGGGCTCCTCTTTCCGCCTCTATTTTCCCATGGCAGAGAAAGGGCCGATGCCGGGAGAGAGCGATCTGAAGGAAAAGCTGCCCATGGGCAACAAGGAGCGCATCCTGGTGGTGGATGATGAACCGGTCATTATGGAGATGGAACGAATCCTCCTGGAAGGGCTGGGATACAGGGTAACCGGGTTCTGCGCCCCTGAGGAAGCCATGCAGGCTTTCCGCACCGGGGCCGAGGATTTCGACCTGATCATCACGGATATGGCTATGCCCGGCATGAGCGGCCTGGAGCTGACCAAGGAGGTGAAGGCCCTGCGGCCAGAGATTCCGATTATTCTCTGCACCGGTTTCAGCGAGTGGATCAATGAAGAGAACGCTAAAAACCAGGGGATCTGCAAATACCTGATGAAGCCGACCCTGACCAAGGATCTTGCCGTGGCCGTGCGGGAAGGCCTGGAGGGCCGATAAAAAAGGAGCAAGGAGCTGCCAGGCAGGAAGCAGAGGCCTTCCCTCTTGCCCATCTAGCCGCTGCAGGTTATCATTAAAATGCAGGCCACAGAGGAGATCTCTCAGGCTGCACAAGGGGATGAGCGGCCCAGAGCACCCTTTTGCACTCTCTGGGGCTGTGCCGACAACGCCGGAGGTTTTGGTGAGCAAAAGAAAAACAGTGCTCTTTCTCCTTCTTTTTTTCTCCATCGAGGCGGTGCTCTTTGGCCTCCTCTTCTGGGTAAAAGAGCGCGCTGAACAGCACTACCTGGCGAGCGTACTTGGCCGCCAGCAGGGGGAATACAACGCCACCCTGGCCGGTTTTTCCAGGCTGGCCCGCTTTACGGCCCAGGAAACATTCATGAGGCCCGAAGTGGTGGACCTGTTTGCCCGCGCCGCCCAGGCCGACCCCCAAGAGCGCCAGCAGTTGCGCCAGGCCCTCTCCACCCTGCTGCGGCCCTCGTACCGCCATCTCGGCCAGGAATATTTCCCCCAGGTGCGTTATCATTTCGCTGACGGCAGCACCTTTCTACACCTGGATCAGCCGGCACAAGCAGAGGATACCCCCTTGCCTGCCCCCCCTTCCGTGCGGATCGCGCACCGCGAGCAGCGGCCGGTGACCGGCCTTGAGATAGACGGCGACCACCTTGTCCTGCGCCATGTTTTTCCGCTGCAACAAAAGGAAAAACATCTGGGCAGCGTGGGGCTGAGCGTCCCCTTTTCTCTGGTCCGCAAGGCCCTGCAGCAGAACTATCCGGAAGAATATCTCCTGCTCCTCAGCAAAGATCTCCTGCTGGCAAGACTGGACAGACAGGGGCTGGAAAAGTACGGGGCCCTTCCCCTGGTGGACAGCTATCTGCAAGAAAAAACCGCCCTGCGCACGTCCCCTCTGCCTCCGGAGCTCCTTGTCCGCATCAACAAGGCGCTGAAGTCCCGGATTGCCGGCAACGGGGCAGCGATCAGACCCTTTGCCCAAGGTGTCCGGCTTGATCACCAGAATTACCGACTCACCTTTCTGCCCCTTGAGGAGGTGAGCGGCCAGAATGCCGGCTTGCTGGTTTCCTACGGGATCGACCCGTCCCTGGCCTCCATCCGCTACTGGTATATCGCCGCGCATCTCCTGGGCACCCTGCTGTTCCTTCTCCTGTTCGGCCTCCATCTCCGGGGCACCCGGATGAGTGCCCGCCAGCTCGTTTTCCAGCGCCAGCTCATGGAGTCCCTCCCCATTCCCATCTGCCTCAAAGACCTGCACGGGGTTTTCATCAACTGCAATCAGGCCTTTGTCGATATGTTTTGCCTCACCCGGACAAAGATCATCGGCCACAGCTTTCCCGACCTCATTAATGGTGAGGCTGCCGCCCAGCAGGCGGCCCTTGATGCAAGGGTCATCGCCTCCGGACAAACCCAACAGGAAGAACTGCATCAGCCCTATCCGGACGGCACCAGCCGCGTCCTGCTGATGGTCAAGGCGCCTTTTTTTGACGAGTACGGCCGGATTGCCGGGATTATCGGCTCTGCCGTTGATGTTACCGCCCAAAGAAGGAGCGAGGCGGAGATCGAAAAGGCCCATGCCGAACTGGAACAGATCTTCAATACCGCGGCGAATGGCATGCGGGTGGTGGATCTGCACTACACCACCCTGCGGGCCAACACCACCTTCTATACCCTCACCGGCCTGAGCGAGGAGGAGGTGGTCGGCAAGAAATGTTATGAGATTTTCCCCGGCCCGGACTGCCAGACCCTCAATTGCCCCCTCAACCGGATCATGGAGGGAGCGCAACGTCTGGAAGTGGAGGTGGCCAAGACACTGCCCTCGGGCCACAAGATCGACTGTTTCATCACCTCCACCCCCTATTATGGCCCCAAGGGCGAACTCCTGGGGATCATCGAGGATTTCAAAGACATCACCCGCTACAAGGAGCTGGAGAAGTCCCTCAGGGAGACCGCCATCACCGATGAACTGACCGGTCTTTTCAACCGTCGCGGCTTCCTGACCCTGGCCGAAAAGCAGCTGGGCAACGCCCTGCGGGCCGACCTCGATATGTTCTTGATCTTTGCCGACGTGGACAACCTGAAGGTGATCAACGACACCCTGGGCCATGAGACCGGGGATCTGCTCCTGGTCACAGCGGCCGAACTCGTGCGCACCACCTTCCGCCAGGCCGATATCGTGGCCCGCCTGGGCGGCGACGAGTTTGCCGTCTTCATCTCCTGCAAGCCCGGGACAGAGAGCGAAGAGGCCATTCTCGCCAGGCTGGAGGAGAATATCGCCCAAAAAAATCGGGACGGGAAACTCCCCTTTATCCTCGCCATCAGCTTCGGGGTGGTCCGTTTTAAAGAGAACGAAACCCTGGAACAGGTCATGACCCGAGCCGACGACCTGATGTATGCCAACAAGAACAGGAAAAAGGGCTGAAGAGAGCCGCCACAGAAAACCCAAGGCACCCTTTATTCAATATGAATACATTCCACAGGACATGATTCAGCGGCCTCCTCAGCACATGTGGCCTCTCCCCCATCTGGATTTATGACAAAAGCCTTTTCCTCGCTATCATCAAAGCCAAAGAGTTCCGGACAGATTTCCACACAACTTTGACAGCCTATACATGCATCCGTATCGATAACAACTTGTTTGGCCATGACAAATTCCTCCCTTGGATAATATTGATAAACAAGGCATAATGCGTTTATGCTGCCCCCTGGCCTGAAAGGACCGCCCTTCTTGGAGATGATAGATCACCAGGGAGCACACCCTTCCCCTTGATATGATCATCGTAGCAAAAAACATGCGTATGAATAAGAAAAAGATAGCGCCCGAAACTCCTTTTTAGGTTGCATTATCCCAGGTCCTATAAGGTATCATAAATATAAAATCTGATTATTCGAATAATATCTATCCAGAGGTGGCTGCCATGAAAAAACTTACCCCTTATGCCCTTATCATCGCTCTCTTGCTGGCGGCCTGCGCGCCCATGGAGACCAGTACCCAAAAAGGCGGCACGTACGGAGCGGCCGGGGGCGCGGCAGCCGGCGCCATTCTCGGCCAGGTCATCGGACGCGACACTGAATCGACCTTATGGGGGGCGGCAATTGGAGCGGCTCTCGGCGGAGCCACCGGAGCGGGTGTAGGCAGAATGATGGACAATCAGGAGCGCGACATGAGACAGGCCCTGGCCTCTTCCGAGGCAACGGCAGTCCAGCGCCAGGGGGACCTCCTCGCCATTACCCTGAAGGGAGATCTGACCTTTGCCACGGATTCCACCATAGTAAAACCGGGGCTGTACAGTGAACTGGACCGCATCGCTAACGTCTTGGTCCAATATCCGCAGACCCTGATCCGAATTGAAGGCCACACCGACAGTGTCGGCACAGAAATCTACAATCTGGACCTCTCCGAACGCCGGGCCTCCAACGTCCGCAATCTCCTGATCCAAAGGGGCGTGCCCTCCAGCAGAATAGAGGTTATCGGCTACGGAGAAAGCATGCCGGTGGCCACCAATCATACCGAGGCCGGCAGACAGATGAACCGCCGGGTAGAAATCAAGGTTGCGCCCAGATAAAGGCGGCAAGAATCCACCACTTGGACCAAAAATGAAATTGCCGGCGGCGAGACTATAGAAACCCAAGCCGCCAACACCACCGGTTCACGAGAGTGTTGGCGGCCTGGCCGGGCCTTGAAGCAGCCGGTGGAGAGAGAGAGAAAAGAGTCGCAACGATTCCAGGGAGAAATGGGGGCGCATTACCGCTCTTTATCAGGGTGGCGCTGTTGAAGAATTTGCTTGACCGCTGCCACCACCTGCTCCACCGAAATCCCCCGCATACATTGCGAATTTTTCGGACAGATTCTTTTCAGGCAGGGACTGCAACCCAGTTCGACCCGCAGTACCAGATGTTCCTCGCCCCAGGGACCGGTGCGCCAGGGGGCGGTGGGCCCGAAAATCGCCACCAGGGGGGTGCCGGCGGCGGCGGCGATATGCATGGGGCCGGTATCGGTGGAAACCACGACTTCGGCCTCCTGATACAGGGCGGCCAGGGAGATCAGGGAGGTCTGGCCGGCCAGATTAACCGCCCTGCCTTCCATAGCGTTGATGATCTGGTCGATTTCCCCACGATCAGCCGGACTGCCGGTGAAGACCACCTCACAGCCCTGCTCCAGCAGACGATCGGCCACCTCGGCAAACCTCTCTTTAAACCAGAGTTTGCTGGGCCATGTCGTCATCGGATTGATGGCCACCAGAGGTTTCTGCCGGTGGATCCCGTGTTTGGCAAGAAGATTATTCACCTGCGCCCGGTGGCTTTCGGTAATGGGCAGATCAAAGACAATCTCCGCCCCTTCAATCCCCACCGCCTTCAACAAAACCATCTCCCGCTGCAAGGCATGGGTGTCCATGGGCACCGGTGCAATCCTTTCATTTAAAAAGATATAGCTGCATTCGGCGTGATCCATACCGCGGCCGAAACCTATTTTGCGCTCCGCACGGGCCAGCCAGACCGAGACACCGCTTTTGAGGAGTCCTTGGAAATCAAAGAGCAGATCATAGTGGGTGTCGCGCAGAAGCCGAATAAAACCCCCTATTTCCCGCCACGCCCTGATGAAGCCGACCACCCCGCTGCGCATCTCGGTTAGCCAATGCTTACGGCGGGAGATCAGGACCCGGTCCAAGGCCCGATGGCCCTTGACGATATCCGCTGCCGCCTCCTCCACCAGCCAGGTTATTTTGGCGTCGGGATATTTTTTCCGCAGGGCATTCAAGGCGGGCAGGGCATGCGTCACATCGCCGATGGCGCTGGTTTTGACTATCAGAATATTCATAGATTAATGTTGTCGGCACGTACATGAAGCCGGGCCCAAGCGATAAAAGTTCCTGTCATAACAGAGCAGTGGACCGGGCGCAGCCGTGGATACTGCAGATGGCTGGAGACAAGTAATTTGATTTTGCGGGAATGATATCAATGAGTTAGAAATAAAGCAATTGCTCTGCCATGGAGTGCCCCAGGTCGGCTGGCTGCAGCAAGGCCTGCCGTGAAAATTGAGCCCCATGACCTGACGTCAAGGCGTTACCTGCCGTCCCACCACAAAGCCGTCACCGATTACAGGAGAGTATGAAAGAGGCATATCCCCTCTTGAAACTCTCCCCCAGGGGGCTTTGCTGGACAGCACCCCTTAATACGGCAGATATCTTAGCCTTTGCGCCGCCCTGGTGCAACAAACATTGATGCTTTCCGATTTATTCCCCCTCTTTTTTCCGGTGTCACCGCCAGAAACGGTGCGACACGGCACTCCAGAGCTGTAGAGCCGGCTGGCAATAAGAGGGTACGGGAAAAACGGCCCGACCCCAAAACCCAGCCCCCTAAGGAGCACGGGGGCACCGGCCGCCCCAAACAGGACGACCGGCACTGCACATCAGGTTATGCGGTTCACCACTGCTGGCCAGCAGGTGGTGCACGTGCAATTTGAATTCACCTCTTATACCGCTTACCACCGGCGGCAGTTGTCAAGGATTCCTTGACAACTGCCTTTTCGACCGATTCGCCTTCTTTGACAATATTGCAAATATGCAGACTGATATCTGACCCCGCCAAGGAGCATGTTGGCCGTGAACGACCAGCGGTTTGACGCCATTGTTTTCATGAATGCCCACATGGGGGCGACATGCGCCTCAGAACGCAACGGACCCCAAAGAGGAATCAACCCCACAGGCACGGGAAGGACCGTCAACAAAATGACTTATCAGGGCGTGGTCAACAACCTCCCCAGGGGTGCGGGGAAGACTGATCCTCGCTTCTTGCCCCACCAGTAAGGGCGGGAAACACCCCTAGGGGCGCGGCAAAGAGCGTCAATAAAATGACTTATCACGGCTTGGTCAAGAAACACCCCCCGGGCGCGGGGAAGACACGAGCTCTTTATCATGCTCTGATCGAAGTTCACCACAGGCCCAAGTTTAATTGGGTTCTGCCCCCAATAATTGCGCACACCCCTTTTGCCGATCTCAAGAAGCGACGGGGTTAACCGCGTTGACCTGGTCGGCCGTTAATAACGCAAATTCGCTGTCTTGCTGTTAAGCCCTTATTTTTGCAAGATTATCCTGGCATCCGCAGCCACGCATCCCTCTTTCCAGCACATCACAGGATTGAGGTCGATGGATTCAAAATGGTCGGCCATATCCATGACCAGCGCGGAGAAGGCGAGAACGGTGCGGCTCAGTTTGTCCATATCAACGGCTTCGGCGTTTCGATATCCTTCCAGGAGGCGGCGCCCCTTCAAGCGGTTGAACATGGCACAGATATCGGTTTCGCCAAGGGGCGCCAGCCGGATCGTTACATCCTGGTAAATCTCGGTTCCGGTGCCGCCCATGCCGAGAAGGATCACCGGGCCGAACTGATAATCCATCTTGGCGCCGACAATCAGTTCAACGCCCTTGACCATCTCCTCGACCACCACGCCGGCAAAATCCGGCAGCCGGCTGAACCGTTTATAGACGGAAATCAAGCTCTCTTCATCCCTGATACCCACCGCGACGCCCCCGGCATCGGACTTATGGACCACGGAGGGCGAAACCACCTTGACCGCCACCGGGTAACCATTGTCACGGCAGAAGGCAGCCGCTTCGTCAACGCTTTTCGCCCAGCGATATCGGGGCACATCGATGCCGCCAAGGGCCAGAATGCGCTTGGCTTCAGGCTCCATCACCCAGCCGTGGGGCCGCGCCGCCTCGATTATCTCGGCAATTTCATTTAACATGGCTGCCTCCTGTGTAATGCCTCGACCATCAGCACCGCTCCTTCGATGGAGGAGGATACCGGCACCTTGTTCACCTCGAAGCCTTCGAACAGCATCCGGTATTTTTCGACATGGGGCACATAGGCGATCAATGGTTTTCCCGAACTCATGCGAACCTGACTGAGGCGGGCGCCCAGGTCGGAGGAGATTCCCGGCAGATAAGGGAGAAGCAGGATAAGCAGGCAATCGATGGAATCCATATCGGCGAGAACCAAGGCACTGTGCACGAAATCCTCCTCCAGCGCGCTTCCGGTCAGGTCCACCGGGTTACTGATGGTGGCGATATCCCTGATATTGTCCGAAAGCACTTCCCTGAGCCTGCCCTGCTCCTCGCCCGAGAAAGCCGCCACCTCGAGGCCGTAGGACTGGCAGCTGTCTACAGCCATGGCACCGTGGCCGCCGCTGCTGGTGATGATGCCTATCCGGGAGGCGGTTTCATTCGGATAAAAGCTCAACGATTCGCAGAACGAGAGGAGTTCCTGCTCGTTTCTGGCCTCGGCGATGCCGTGTTGGGCCATGACATCGGAAAAGACCTTGTAGTCTCCGGCCATGGACGCGGTATGGCTCGAAACGGCCCGGCTGCCGTTCGCGGTCCTGCCCGCCTTCATGATCACCACCGGTTTCGGACATTGTTCCGCCGCCTTTACAAACCGGCGGCCTTCATCGGCGCCAAAGCCTTCCACGTAAAAGGCAATCACCCCGGTGGCGGGATCGGAAGCGAGATAACGAAGCATCTCCTCTTCCCGGATCAGGGCCTTGTTGCCGATACTGGTGGCGCTTGAAAGGCCGATACCCTCTTTAAAAAACTTGATGAGCAGATCAACCAGAATGCCGCCGCTCTGACTGACAAAGGCGACATTGCCGCGACCGGGGTGGACCATCCGTTCACTGGGCAGAAAAAAGGTGTCGACCCGGTGCGGCGCATAGATCCCGAGACAGTTGGGGCCGATAAACGGGAAATCCGCTTCTTTAGCGAGGTCGCGCAGTTCATCCTGCATTTCCGTATGACCGGTTTCCGCGAAACCGCCGGAAATCACCACCGCCCCGCCGACCCCGGAATCGATGCATTCGCGAAGGACCTTGACCGCAAATTCGGCCCGCACGGCGATAATGGCAAGGTCGATCTTCGCATCGATCTCGCCGAGGGAAGCAAAAATCCGTTGCCCCTGGAGCTCCCCGCCTTTGGGATTGACCCCGAAGACCCGCACGGGATAGCGCAAGAGATTCTTATTGAAGATCACATTGGCCGGATGCCGGTCGTTGGACAGGGACACCCCGATAACGGCCATCGTCTTCGGCTTGTAAAGCGGCTTTAGATCCATTTCATTCACCATTCAGATTTAACGGCGTCGCAAAAAGTCACCAGCTCCTGAGTTGCTGCAACTTGTCTTGGATCTGACGATTTTCCACCCCGCAAGGGGTATTGCTCATTATTGCCGGTTATTGCCTGGGGCGGGCCACGATAACTAGCTGGAATAATAGAACATGACTACCTGAAACAGGCTCTTCTATGGCCTATAATGACGTTTTTAATGCCCAAAACGACTTTACAGGGTTATCTGTAACGCATGCCTAGAGCAAAACGGCATTATATACCAGGACAAATATGGCATATTACCCATCGATGTCACAAGAGAGATTTCCTGCTTAATCTGATAAAAGATCGCCGGAGATTGATCCAATGGCTATTTGAGGCGAAACGGCGCTATGGACTATCCACAGTGAATTCTACCGTCACCTCAAATTGCCCAGGCTAATTTTCATTGGCAAGCATTAAACAGAACCTTTGCTGGACAAACTATATGGGCCGATCTTCACTTGGAACTTGAATCTACTATCCAGAGGATCAGCCGGCAGAATCAGACTCTGGCAATTGCCAAGACGCAGCCAAAAAGGCCGTCATCGTTCTTCCTTTTCTTTTGGGGTCGCCGCAATGCGGACATCTTCGAAGCATAGATGGTAACGGGTTTGCCGTATACCGTACTTCTTTCCAAGCAAATCTTGGCCGGCTTCGGCCATGGGGGCTCCTTGTGCCCAATCAAAACAATCTGAAAGTCAAACGCGCACCCTACCACCGATTCCTAACATAAAAAATTGGCATAGTTTGTTTATTTCTTTGGAATCAAGTTATTACAGACCGAGTCATTTCACCTTTACCGTGCCCGCCTGCCCAAAAGAGAGCGCCGGTTCTTGGTTTCCCTGAGATCAGAAGCTGCCATAACCAGGCTGGGCTCCAGGGCCTGTTTCCTGGGGCAGAGAGATCGGAGATATTTTGCAGCCAGCGCCGATAAAGAGCCAACTCGGGGCTGCAGCTTATCTCCCTGGTCCATGCATGGTTGCGGGGCTGAACAGGGTCGGCCTGGGCATGTGCCTCCACCGTGCGGCTGAAGAAAGAAAAAAGGTCCAGGAGGTCGGCGGCTATTTTGGCCAGGCAGCAGGCGAGGAGGCGGCGACCCTCCTCATAACGGCCGGGCAGGGGCTGGTTGCAGAGCTGGTGGTGCAGGTGGATGAGGCGGTTGATCTCCTGCTCCACAGAGATGAGGGCATGTATGGTGGTGCGCCGCGCCGGCGGCCTGGGGGCGGCCAGGACGGTGGCGGAAAGGCAGCGCAGCCGGGCCGGCAGCCGGGTGGCGCTTTTTTTGAGCCACTGCTCCCAAAGGCGCAGGGCGGCCAGGCCGTCCATTGCCGCCGGCCCGGTTGGCCGGGGCGGCTTCTGGAGGGCGCGGGCCAGTTTGTCGTGCAGGCGGGTGAACTCGCGGCGGACAAGAACATAATGGG
>JAVLBA010000072.1:0-12050 GCA_031581485.1 Desulfurivibrionaceae bacterium
TAAGTTTTAATCTCTGATCCCTGATCCAAATTTTGTGAGGTGAAAGTATTGGAAAACAGAAATACAGGATGGATTTCAGCCGGCGGGCATCTCCTTGACGATGACCCCATGCCCCTGTATATTCGCAGATATGGCTAAGCATATCCTTCGATCCGTTGCCGCTACGCTACTGATCATCACCCTTCTCTTTCTGAGCAGCACCCCCTTTGCCACTGTGGCATTGGCCCATGCTGGGGAGGTTGATTCCTGCTGCCACCCTACCGGCCACAATGACCAGCCGGTCCAGCCTTGCGATCCGGCCCGGGATTGTTCCTGTCTCTTCTGTTTACATATTGACCTGCCCCGGCCTGCCTGCTTTTTCCACCAGCCCCTCTCCTTCGGCACCACCATTTTCCCGGTCAACTTCCCTGCCCCCACCGATTTTACCCCCAGCATCGACTACCCTCCGGAGTCCTGCTGATCATTCTCGATTCTTCCGCCGTCTAGATACCCATCCGGCATGTTCGCCAGGCCGAGATCTTGCGAAAATTCGTGCTGTTGGGGCCTGCTCACCAGACCCTCTTGCCGCAGGCCTCGGCACGGATTTGAAATATAATTCCGGAGAAAACGCCCCATGAGCCGTTCACCCGATTTGGCCGGTACAGAGTGGACCATCCTGTTCCTGTGCTGGCTGCTGGCCTCCATCTCCACCCTGGGAAGCCTCTTTTTCAGCGAAACCATGCAGTTTGCGCCCTGCGTTCTCTGCTGGTACCAGCGGATATTTCTGTTTCCCCTTGTTCTTGTTTTTGGCACAGGACTTCTCTTCCATGATCCCAAGGTGGTCAGGTATGGAGTGCCGATCACCATGGCAGGATGGCTTATCGCCCTCTACCACAACCTGCTCTATACCGGGATTATTCCCGAAAACATCCAGCCTTGCACCCAGGGCGTGTCGTGCACGGAGGAGTACATTGAGCTATTGGGCTTTCTCTCCATCCCCATGCTTTCCTTCCTCTCCTTCACCATGATTCTTATTCTGCTCTCTATCCTCAAGAGGAGGCTTTCCCGATGAAAAAAACCTATATCCTTTTCCTTGCCGCGGCGCTTTTGATCTTTTTGTTTGCCCTCGGCAACTATATCTACAAAAATCAACAGAGTGAGAAGATGGGCTTCCTGGCCCAAGAGGAGGCCGAGCTCTTTGTGAGAAAACACTCCGCCACCCTGGGCAGCGATGAGGCCAAGGTCTACCTGGTGGAATTCATGGATCCGGCCTGTGAAACCTGCCGGGCCTTTTCTCCCTTAGTCAAGCAGCTCATGGCGCAGAATCCAGGCAAAATCAAACTGGTTCTCAGGTACGCGCCCTTCCACCAGGGTGCGGATTATTTTGTGCGCCTTCTTGAGGCCGCCAAAAAACAGGGGAAATACTGGGAGACACTGGCTATCATGTATCAGTATCAACCCCAGTGGGCCAGCCACCACAACCCGCAACCCCATCTGATCTGGCGCTTTCTGGAAGGCTCCGGCCTTGATCTGGAAAAAATCAGAGAGGATATGCAGGACCCGGCCATCGACCAGATCATTGAACAGGATCTGAGTGATGCCAAACGGCTCAATGTCAGCAAGACCCCTGGTTTTTTTGTCAATGGTCGACCGCTGGTCAACTTTGGCTACAGACAGCTCCAGCAATTGATCGAAGAGGAAATCAGAGCCAATTACCCTGAATAATCATTGCCCCTTTCGGCATCATAAGGGCCAGCCTCACCGGCCCAGGCCTTTATGATGCCTCCTTCGACCATCCGGCGCCATGGCCCGCGCCTGAACAGGAGATCAGCCATTATGAAAAAAATCTTTCTGCCCATTGCCCTGTGTTGTTTTCTGTTTTTGCTCAGTGCCTGCGGCCCTCCTCCGCCCAAGGCCGTGGTGGGTCAACCGGCCCCGGACTTTACCCTGGTGGACACCAAGGGCCAGACATGGACTCTCAGCGACCTCAAAGGTAAAGTGGTGTTTCTCAACTTCTGGGCCACCTGGTGTCCACCATGCATAGAGGAGATGCCCGCCATGCAGAAGGTGCACGCCTTCATGCCCAGGGACCGCTTCATCATGCTGACCATTCTCAACAATGATCAACCTGCCCTGGCCGACTCCTTTCTGGCCAGAATCGGCGCCACCTTTCCCGTGCTCATTGATCCGCAAAACCAGACCGCCAACCAATATGGTTTGACCGGCGTACCGGAAACCTACATTATCGACAAACAGGGGGTGCTGCGGGAAAAATTTATCGGCGGAGTCCGCTGGGACGGACCCGAGGCCATGCAGATGCTCGTGGAATATGTTGCCCAATAACAGCAGGAAATGACGATCTCTGCTTTCTGCTGCACTGGCTTTTCCTGGATTTCTTCTCCCTTTGACTCCGAAGGTGGCCGGGCATGGTTAGGAACCGGGCCACAGATCAGCGCAATACCCGGCGCACAAAGAAGGGGCCCACCATTTCGAAGAAAATGGTGGAGCCCAAGACCACGGGAAGAATAAGATCCCGGAATTCCGGAAACCGTTCCACCGCCAGCAGCGCCATACCAATGGCCACCCCGGCCTGGGGAGTGAGGGCCAAGCCGATGTCCAGGGGCAGCTTTTTTTGCCTCGTCCTGGCGAACTTCACGGCCAGGAAACCACCCAACAGCCGCCCTGCCAGGCGCAGGACAATATAGGCAAGAGTTACCCCCAGGGCATCATCCAGCCTGTAAAGATCAATGGTTGCACCGGAGAGGACAAAGAAGAAGACCAGAAAGGGCCACTCAATATGCTCAATCTCTTTAAAGGAGCGGGTGTGGTGGGGTGAAAAATTGGCGATGATTGTGCCCGTGATCATGGCGGCCAAAAGAGCAGACACCCCCAAGGATGATGATACCCCTGCCAGCAGAAGTATCAGGGCGATTGCCTCCACCTGAGTCGGTTCCCCCGGCTTCAGGCGGCCGGTCAGCCAGGCGGCCGGCAAACCAATGAGCGTTCCTAGCACGATGGCACCGCCCATTTCCCAGGCAGCATGGAGCAAGGCCGGCTGACCGTCACTACTCACTATCCAGCCGAGAAAGGCCATGCTGAGTCCGAAAACAATGATACCCCAGCCATCATCAATTGCCACAATGCCAACTAAAACCCGGGCCCGAAGCCGGGTATCAGCGCTGTCGTGCACGGTTTGAGTGACGGCCGCCGGATCAGTGGCCACCGAAATGGCTGCCAGCGATACCGCAACAACCAAGGGAAACCCCAGCACCCACAAGCCGGTACCCACCACCAGGCCCCCTGTTATTATTACCGTGAGGGAGATAACAAAAACCAGAAACCCGGTGCGCCGCAGCCGATCCGCAGTCAACTCGCTGCCCAGCAGAAAGGCTACCATGACCAGAGCCAGATTGATCAGCGGCTCCCCGAGCCCCTCCAGCAAACGGGCCCCTTGCTGGCCCAGCACTACCTGCTGCACAACAGCGATGCCCACTCCCACCAGTACCAGTATTGAGATACGTGGCACTCTGGTACGGCTGGCCACGGTATCGGCAAAGATACTCAATGACAAAATAACCGCCAGCAGGATCATGTTCAATGCCGGGCGGGAGAACGCAAAGGGAATCCAGTCAGGCAGACTTTCCATCAGCATGGGTGTTCAGTCTCATTTGCTTATAAAACCCAGGCAGAGCGCCGCAGGCCCGGCAGGCCCGATGATCTGATCGGAATTGCCGCCCTTCTCCCGGGATCTATGGGGAAAAAAATCGACCCAGGCGCCTCATGATCTCATAGGGCATGGCGAAGATCATGTTCACTTTATCTTGGGGTGTCTCTCTGCCGGCGGCACTCAGCTTAAAGTCTGAATGAAATTTCTGGCCACAGGAAGGACACGCCATGAGCATGCCGCCGATATGGCCCGGGAATCTCAACTGTTGGCCGCATTGCGGGCACTTCTTTTGGCTATAATCAGTCATGGTGTGGGTACGGAAAGGTAAGATCCTTCGCAAGAATAAAAGTCATATCATTCCGTTTTCAGATGAGATTTGCTTAAGAAAATCAGGGCCTCGAAGAAAAACAAAGGATTTCGTATTCTTCGAGGCCCTAATGAAGAAAAAGAAGAGGGTCTGGTTATAAAAGCTGGCGTCCCGCCTGCAGCCGGGCCTTTAATTCCTCGGCAAGGGCGCTGAAATCAGCAAAGCTGTCGGCGGCGTCTGCCACGGGCCCTTTGGTTTTTGCCCTTATGCTCTCCTGCAGTTGCTGCTCAAACCTGGCTGTCTGACTTTTGACGGCATTGGCTGCCGCCTCTTTGAGGAGGCTGTCCAGATCCGAGCTGAGCTGCACCTGATAGTCGTTCACCGTCCCGGTCACCCGGGCCTTGACGCCCGCCTTGGAAACATCAGCCAAGGCCCGGGCCAGGGCCTGCGAGATAGCGTTGTCCGGCTGGGCCGGCGTGATGGCGAAATTGGCCGCTGTGAGCTGGGCCTGCCCCTGGGCGTTTACTTGCCGCTGCTCCACCACCGCCTGCGCCTTGAAATCGGCCAGACCGCTGGCAATGGTAACCGGCAGGCTTTCAGTGCTGCTTAAGACCATGTTGTTTACGGCATAGCCATTGATCGCCAGATGGACGCTGTCCCGGGGCTGGGCGGTATTGACATGGTCCAGGACGCCATCCAAGGTAATGGCCCGCAAGCCCTGCAGGTCGTCACCGGAGAAGGCAAAGGTGAGGGGCTCTCCAAGGCGATCCTGGTCCGGGGTAACGTTCTTGATGGTGCCGCCAAAGCCGCCGGCCTCAAGCAGAACGGAAACGTCGATGTGGCGGATGAGAAAATCGGGCAACGGCGTCTCTTCCTGGAAACGCACCGTCACCCCTTCGCCCCGGAGGGGCTTGACCACCTCGGTGCCCGCCTTCTTCTCCTTGCGTCGTTGCAGCAGGGGCTGTATTTTTTCATGCCAGGTCAAGGCCTTCTCCACCATGCCGCCTGTTTTAGCTCCGAAGAGGAGGGAGCTTAAATGACCCAGCCCCTCAGGGGAAAGACCGTATTTCTCCTTCAGCCGCTTTATGTCCTGCTGGGGGGCGCTTTGCACTTCTGCCAGCCCCTGCTTGTAGCTGGCGGCGGCCTGGCTGAACTCCTTTTGCGCGGCCTGCAGGCGCTTCATATCCGCCTCGATTTCCTTTTTGAGTCCCACCAGCTCGGTTGCCCCGCCCATGAGGCCGGCTAAGCCTGAGCTCGACTTGATCTTGTTGAGCCGCTCCCTGTACTCCGCCATTTTTTTCTGGTTGGGCAGTTCAGCCAGCCTCTGCTGCCACTTGGCTGTATCGGCCTTGACCTGCGCCTGGTATTCCCGGGCCAGGGCCACCGAGGTCAGCTCCTCCTTGGCCAGGACCTCCTTGACATCAGGGATCTGCAGGGTGGGCAGCTTGACACCTTTCTTTGCCGCCGGAGCAGCCTCTTTTTCCCGGGCAGCATATTGAGGCAGGGCCCCGGAGCTCTGGCGGGCCGTGTCCGGCCGCACCCCTGTGGCAGTCATTTCCTCGATGATGATTTTCCTCTCCAGCAGAGGCAGAGGGGCAATAGACATGGCCAGTTGCTCGATCTCTACAATATTGCGCATGGGGGCATCGGGGTTGGTGATCTGCAACCGGGAGAGGCTGAGGCCCAGGGGGGAAAAACTGAGGTCTGCGGCGCCCACATCGACCTGAGCCCCCACCAGGGCGCTGCCCTGGCTTTCAATGGTGCGCTTGATCATGCCATCGACCACAAAGTAGAAAAAGAGGCTGAGCAGGAGGACCACTACCGCAAAGAGCCCCAGGCCGGGCCAGCGGATCATGCTTTTCATAGCGCACCTCCCAGACCCCTGACGTTTTGATAATAACGGTACACCTTGCTGGCCATGAAGAATTGCATGAGCCGGCTTTTCTTCACCCAGCGCAGCACATGGTCACGATATTTCCGGATCAGCAGATTACCCAGCAGATAGAGGGGGAAAAAAAGCACCAGGGAGGCGGCCAGGCTCCCCATGACAATGGAGTTGTTAAAGTTTTCCAGGCGGAAGAGGGCCATATCGTACAAGGCCGACCACAAGGCCTGGAGCGGCGGCGCTGTCAGCAGGGCCAGGCCCAGCTGGCTAAAGAGCGGATCAAAAAGATAGGCGATGCCGGTGAAGAGCAGCAGGCTCAGAAGAAAAGCCGCCAGGTTGGCCCGCAGCACACAGACCAATAACAGAACCAGCAGGTTGTGCAGGCTCAAGAGTGGGGTGAGGCCCGCCACCATGGCCAGGCAAAACCCCAGACTGATCTGGCCTGGTTGGGCATCGGAGTTAAGGACCTTTAACAGTTTGGCGATTAACCTGAGCATTACAACTCCGGGGGACAAAGATTGATGGAGAAATCAAGGATGCATTCCCTATGTTATTCCAGAAAAGTCATTGCCGTCAACCTATAGCTCTCCCCAGGCCGGGGCAAGATATCCCCTCTCTTGCCTTTTGAGCGGCCACCTCCCAGCAGCATACTCCAGCCGGATAAGGGGAGAGAATGCAGGTCTTCTGCAGCCAAGTGAGCTCTCTCATCTGTCTTGGTCTGTCACGCCAGGTAGCGCACCGCAACGGCCACCAGCAGGAAGACAATGACCACCCAGAACGCCAAGCCAAGGGCAATGCTTGTTTCCGACTCGGCGGGGGTCTTTTCTGAGACCGGCAGGGTCGGCTCAGGAGGCAGAGCGGCCAGAAGGAGAGCCACCAGCACTCCCACCACAATAAAGGGGAGCCAGTACGAACCCCAGATGGTCGGCCCGAACGGCGTGATCCAGATGCCGCCTGCCCAGGTGGCAGAGAGAAGCAACAGGAACAACACCGCAAAAAGCGACCAGACCCCGGCGAGTTGCAGACCCCGTCTTTCATAATAAAGCGATGAGAGAGCGGCGCTCAACACCACTGCCACCAAAATAACGATAAGCAAGTCGATCAGAAACATACGAGTTCTCCTCTGGGAGATGGATTGTCCGCCTTTTTTACTAGAGGCGATTGCCTTTTTATAGGTCGTTAGGCCCCGGCAGCACCGTTTTTTCAGCAAAGGGAGTGCAAGGCTGCGTGTGCAGGGACACTCTTTTCCCTTGTTCACGCTCCAAATTTTGCCAATCGCCCGGCATGGGCCAGGGCCAGGGGCATGAGATCGGTGGTGGGGAAGCGTGCCCCCAGTCCGCCGGCCAGGCAGGCCCGTTCGCCAAAGACCCTTACGTCATCAGGACGGCAGTTGGCTGCCCACAAAAGGGCCGGCACCGGATGCCAGCTATGGGATTTCATGGCGGCCGGGGTCGAATGATCGCCGGTGACGATCAACACCTCAGGGTCCAGGCTGCGGAGGGCCGGCAGATACTGGTCCACCTCCGCCAGCAGCTCTTTTTTCTGCGCGGCATTGCCATCCTCACCGGCGCTGTCAATGCCTTTGACATGGATATAGAAGAAATCGAACTCGTGCCAGTGCGCTTTCAGGGCAGCAATTTTGCTCTCCAGCGGCTCTTGGCATTCCAGCACCCGCATTCCCAGCAATCGCGCCAGACCTCTATACATGGGATATCCGGCCAGGGCTGCTCCCCGCAGCCCGAACGCCTGGCTAAAGGTCGGCCAGGCCGGCCGGCTGGAGAAACCACGCAGCACCACCATGTTGGCCGGATCATGCGCCACCAGCTTCTGCCGCGCCTGGTCAACAAAGTCCTGGACCAGGCGGGCGGTATTTTCGGCCTCCGGGGTCCGCGCCTCAGGTTGGTGCGGCTGGCGGCCGGTCTGTTGCGGATCGGTGTCGCCAAGGCGGGGGGAAAGATCCGGCCCGCGCAAGACCAGGACAAAGCGGTACTCCTTCACCGGCTTAATGAACAGTTCCAGGCCCGGGATCTCGATCTCGCTCAGCAGCGCGCACAGTTCGCGATTCTTGGCCGTTTCCATGCGGCCGGCCCGCCGGTCAATCACCTGACCGGCATCATCCACCGTACAGAAGTTGCCCCTGGCCGCCACATCGCCATCGCGCAGATCAAAACCAATGCCCAGGGCCGACATCACACCCCGGCCCACCTGGAATTGCCGGGGATTATAACCGAACAGGGCCAGGTGGGCCGGACCGCTTCCCGGGGTAATGCCCGCGCCCGCGGGCTCATGCAGACCGCAGACGGCCTCCCTGGCCAGCATATCGAGATTGGGCGTATACGCCTCCTCCAGCTCGGTCAGCCCGCCGTTTTTTTGCGGTAATCCACCCAGGCCGTCCAGCACCAGCAGAACGATCTTGGTTTCGGCCGGGACAAGCAGATTTTTAATAAAATCAATTTCTGATGGTTTCATAGGCATCTCAATCTCTGTTCTGCTCAAAGGCCGGCACGCCTCCTGCTGCTTGGCCAAACCATGTTGCAGAAGGCGTGCCCTACCCCGCCATAGCCGTTAGCTGGCGTTTTCCTTCAATTCCAGTTCATCCTTCACAAAGAGGGCACCAGCCTGATAGGCGTTGTCAATGGCCTCAGCACGCTCCAGCATAGAGTCCACCATGCCACTCAGGGTGACCATGCCATCCTCCACAGTGACAATGATCTCTTCACTGTCCACAAAGGGGCTCCAGAACAACTGGCTTTCCACATCCTGCTTGATCTGCAGCTCTGCCTCGGGGGATTGATCAAGCAATCCTTCGGAGTAAGGATAATAATAATGATAGGTGTAGCTGTGCGGAGCCATCTGCCCATAATGGCGCACGATCAGATTATTCTCCACATCCACCACCCCCTTGACAGCAGCCGCCAGATCCCCGGCCCTCTTTTTTTCAAAGAGCGAATCAGCCAGCCCTGACAAATAGGCCTTCTGATTCTGCACCCGCACCGTGATCTCAAGGCGGTTCACAAAGGGAGAGGCAGTCAAGGCCGCTCTGATTGATTTGGCGATCTCTTCATCGGCTGGAGGACTCAGCAGCCGAACCTTCAGCCGGTTCTCCACCCGCCTGACTCCCAGGGTGTTTTTGGCATCCTGCTCTGCGGCAATCTTGGCCTGGAGATTTTCCACCACGCCGGTCAGGGTGACAACACCCTTTTCCACTTCCACGGTGGGTTTAAAGGATAAGAGGCGAGGATCATAGAGGAAGGCGTCCTCTACCGCCTTGGCAATCTCCTGGTCGGTTTTCAGGGGCGACAGACGCGAACTCCTCCTGTCCTCATCATCCAACCACGGATTAATGGTCAGTTCGCTGCCGTCAACTTCCTTGACCCCCGCCACCCAGGCATCGGTCTCTGCATAATTCTTTTCCGTGATACTGCCCACTGAGCCACGCAAGGTGACTTTGCCGTCCTTGACTTCCGTGGTAATCAGGCCGTGATGTACCCAAATATCAGATTCAAGGCGCCGCTCGATTTCGGCCTGAATTTCAGAATCAAGTCGACCCTCTGTCCACTCCCAGGTCACTTCATTGTTGACCCCTTTAAGACCCCGGACTCCTTTGGCGACCTGTTCTGCCAGCTGCTTCTCCTGCCAGGATTGGACCTGGCCCGTCAGCGTCGCTATGCCGTCCTTCACCTTTACATCCAGTTCATAGGACTCCGTGGCCGGATCACGCAACCAGGCCAGCTCAATGTCTCTGGCAATGTCGCGATCCTTGCGGGAGACGGGTTTGACCTGCACCTGATTCACCACGGCACGCACACCGCGAATACTCTTGGCAATCTTGACCGCCCGTTCCTTGGAGAGCAGATTGTCCACGGATCCGGAGAGGGTAACCACGCCGTCATTGCTCTTCACGTCAATCAGGTGTGCGGATACCATTGGATCAGTTATCAGATCGGTTTCCACTGCCCAGGCAATATCGCTGTCCGTCAAGGGTTCATTGGCTATCTGGGCAGCCGTGGCAGAGAGCAGCGGCAGCTGGACAAAGAAAACAGCGCACAACATTACTATGGTCCGTTTCCAGTTCCATCTCGCTCTGGACACAAGCAGAGGCGGACAGCTGCTTCCGCCTGTGGGTAGATGCCTGGTGGTTCTCATGATCCTTTCCTCCTTTTATTTAGAATATGGGTTATCGCCTGGTTTGCAGAAACCTTCCCGACAACACAGACTTGGCCTTTCTTTTTTTTCAACCTCCCTTGTCGGCGCTGCCGGCAAGGCCCATGGCTTCACGCACCATTTGGGCCGCATAGCCCCACTCGTTGTCATACCAGCTCATCACCTTCACCAGGTCGCCATCAATGACTTTGGTCATCTGGAGATCCACCACCGTGGCCCGCGAATCGCGCAGGATATCCGAAGAGACCAGGGGATCCTCGGTCACCCCCAAAACATCGCGATAACGTTCGCTCTCTGATTCCTCTTTAAATATCCGGTTGACCTCCTCCACACTGGTTGGCCGTTCTGTCACAAAGGTGAGATCAGCAAGGGAGCCGCAGAGGACAGGGACACGAATGGCCACCCCATCGAATTTACCCTCCAGCTCCGGCAGGACTTTGGTGGTGGCCGCGGCGGCTCCCGTGCTGCTGGGGACTAAATTCGCTGCGCCTGCCCGGCCGCGCCGCAATTTCTTGCTTGGACCATCCACGATTTTCTGGGTGGCGGTATAGGCGTGAACGGTGCTCATCGCCGCCTTCCGGACACCCAGCCGGCGGCCCATGACTTCACAGACCGGGGTAATGCCGTTGGTGGTGCAACTGGCACAGGAATAGACCGGTGGCCGCGCCTGCTGGCTAGTGCTGTGGACAATGGTGACCATCTCCTTGCTTTTGGAGGGCGCTGACAAGAGGGCATAGCGGGCGCCCGCCTGGATATGTTTTTGCATCTCCTCCAGGGTGGTGAATATGCCGGTGCACTCAAAGACGATGTCCACCCCCAGTTTGGCCCAAGGCAGTTGCGCCGGATCTTTTTCACTGAAGAGGGGGATCTCTCTCCCATCAATAACCAGGGCATTGACAGCGGCATGTACCGTCTTGTGGTAGCGGCCATAGACGGTGTCATACGCCAGCAGGTAGGCCAGATTGTCGCCGGGGGCAATGTCGTTGATGGCCACCAGCTCCAGTTCCGGGTTTTCCATAATGATTTTAAGAGTGGCGCGGCCAATACGCCCCAGGCCGTTAATAGCTACCTTATTCATTGATTATCCTCCTGGTTGATCTTCTGAAGGAGACAGCGATCTTAACAAGATGGCTGCTCCCGGTAACCGGTGCACCAGTCCCCTGTTGATCTCCTTTATTTTTTTCTTGCCCCGGCTCTGCTTTTTTCCGCCTTGGCCACTGCTTCGATAGTGCTGATGACGCTGTCTGGATTGAGGGAAATGGAATCAATGCCCGCCTCCACAAGAAAGGCGGCGAATTCCGGGTTGTCACTGGGCGCCTGGCCGCAGATGCCCACTTTGCGATTATGGTGGTGTGCCGTCATGATGAGCTGACGGATCATCTCCTTCACCGCTTCATTGCCTTCATCAAACAAGGGGGCCAGAAGGGTTGAATCACGGTCGATGCCCAGCACCAGCTGGGTCAAATCATTGCTGCCGATGGAGAAGCCGTCGAACCGCTCACTAAATTGCGCGGCCAGGATGATGTTGGCCGGGATCTCACACATCACATAGACCTCCAGCCCATCCTTACCCCGCTGCAGGCCATGTGCGGCCATCACCTTCAGCACCTGATCCGCCTCCACAAGGGTGCGGCAGAAGGGAACCATCACCACCACATTCTTGAAACCAAGCTCATCCCGCACCCTTTTGAGGGCGCGGCATTCCAGGGCAAACCCGTCCTGATAGCGCTCATGATAATATCGGGAGGCGCCGCGGAAACCCAGCATGGGGTTGGCCTCTTCCAGCTCAAACTGTTGACCGCCGATCAGATTGGCATATTCATTACTCTTGAAGTCACTGAGTCGGACAATCACCGGCTGCGGATGGCGGGGCGCGGCGATCTTGGCGATGCCCCGGGCCAGATGTTCCACGAAATATTCGCCCTTGTCCTGGTAGTCGCGAGTCAACTGCTCAATCTGCCGGCGGATCTTCTTGTCTTTCAGATCCTGGAAGCGGGTGAGGGCCAGGGGATGGATCTTGATGATATTGCCAATGATAAACTCCATCC
>JAVLBA010000073.1:0-12005 GCA_031581485.1 Desulfurivibrionaceae bacterium
ACACGTACATTTAAGTTTTACGGAGTACTGGTTCTGCTTGTCCAAGCCCCCCTATTGCTGGTGTAGCGGCAGTTTGATGGTGATGACGGTATCCGTATCGGTTGTGTTTATTTCAAGTTTGCCATGGTTGGTCTGGGCAAACCTGGTGATTATATTGAGGCCGCGGCCCAGGACATCCCCTTTTTTTATGCGCTCGAACTGGTCGGCGGGAATCAGGCCGGTGTTGCTGATGGTGACGCAGGCCAGCCCTCCTTCCCGGAAGCAGCGCATGGTCAATCGGCCTCCTGTTTCGGGAAGAGCCTTGGTGGCATTGTTGAGCATATTGTCGAGGACCCTTTCCAGGCTGTAAAGCGGACACAGCACCAAGAGGCCTGCCGCCGGGCAGAAAGAGTGGGCGGTGATGTTTTTTCGCTGCGACCGGGCAATGACCTCCTGGTTAAGCAGAAACCTTTGTTCGGCCGTCCGGCCGAGGTCCACCACCTCCTTGCGTCCCTCATTGCCGATAGTCAGGGCAATGTCCTGCATCCTGGCCGACTCCTTGCCGATAATATCAAGATAGCGGTGCAGTTTTGCGATATCCGCCTGCTGCATATCGCCGCTTGCCGCCAGTTTCTTGGCCCGTTCGGCAAAACCGGCCACGGCGATGGCCGGATTCTTGAAATCATGGATGGTATCGCTTAAGAATTCCAGGGTGGAGGCCTTCATGATCTCCTTGCCGAGGAAGGTCAGCAGCTCTATTTCATCTTCCTGAAAAGACTGTTTCTGGTCGGCGGCGTAAAAGGTCAGAATGTGGCGGGTCTCTGCCGCTATGCGCAAGGGGACCATGAGGATAGAATGGATGTCATGCTCTTTGACGAAGGTCCTGAGGCCGAAAGAGGTCATGTCGCTTTGGCCGGGATTTTTGATCAGCAGATAATTGGGATGGAACCGTTCATGGGGCAGGTCGGCATACTCTTTGAGGCCATGGATCGCGGTCCAGAAAGCGCGGTGGTGTTCAACGGTAAAAGAGTGGCCCGGTTCATAATATGTTTTGTCCAGGGGGTAGGCGGCTTCGAGCTGGATATGTTCGAGGTCATCCGAAACGGTAAAGAGCAGGCAGCTTAAAAAACGAAGGATTTCGGTTACATCAGGCATGATAAGATTGAAGAAATCCTTAAGCTTGATCCCCTCTCTTTTACTCAGTTTGATGAATATCTTGTCGGTGATTTTCTCTTTGGCGTCGTTGAGCTTTTTAAGGTCCAATATCTTCTTCCGGGCCAGGACATGGCTGACTCGCCGGGCCAGCATTTCCGCCAGGATCACTTCGATTTTTGAAAATTCGCGATCCTCTTCCCGGTAGTAGATCTGCAGCGAGCCCAGGATATCGTCGGCATCACGGACAAAGCTGGGAATCCGCAGGGGCACGGCGATCAAAGAATTAAACCCCTTGGTGGCAGTAATCTTTTTTGACTGATAGAGCGGATCCTTCTTGATACTGGGCACCACAATGCTTGCGCCCTGCCGTACCACCAGACCGGCAATGGATTGTGCCGCCGGGATGGTGGATGTCCGCTTGAAATCCGCAAGGCCGAAAGAGCCGAAGGAGAGCATCTTCAGGGTCCGGGCATCGAGCAACCTGATGGATGCCGCTTCCGCCTTGAGATTTTTGACGATTTTGGCAGCAGCCAGCTCCAGGATGGTTCGCCGCTCAAGATTGGGATCAATGGCCAGGATATCCTCCGAATCGAGGATGACCTTCTCAAGGAAGCCAACCAGGAATCCCTCTTCAATGGTGGTGAGGAGATGGTGCTCCTGTTCCTCCGAAAGATTGAGGGAGGTAAGGAAAGGATTATCCTGAAAAAAATCAGCCAGTGTCAGGGGCATAGCTTCTCTCTCTTGATAATGATCGTCCAAGTGCGCAGGTCAGCTTTTAGGAGCCTGTCGGACTTAACGCTGATCTACTGCGGAAAAACTGGATTTGGCCATATTCCCCGATCTTTCTCGTTAAATAGATCCACTATTCTCCTCGAAAGATCGAAAAATCTGGCTCAAACCGGCTTTCCCTCGCTACGATCGGTCAAGCCCGACAGGCTCCAGCTGATTTTATCAGAAATTTCTTTTCAGATCAGACTCTTTTCTTCATCGCCCCGGCCGCTGGCCGGCGCCAGCGTCATATAATCAAAAACAAGCAGGCAGCACATTTACGGCTGTGATGGCAGCTCAGGGAAATCAGACCAGGCACGGGCAGGGCGGGCCTACCCCTGCATCAGGGCGGCTACCTCGGCCATGCGTCTGCCAAGATTTCGGGCAGTGGCAATACCTGTGGCGTCGTCCTGGTAGCCGCCGGGATGGTTGGCCCAGCCGGCGCCGCCGAAATGATCGCCATCGCCAACAATGATCATGTCGTGGATCATCATGGCCGCATGCACCGCCTGGATGGTCAATTCCTGACCGCCGTTGCGCGACCCTCCCACTGCGATGACACCGCCCAGCTTGTTTTTAAACATAAAACCGTTGCGCCGGAAGGGTACGGTGCGGTCAAGAAAGGCCTTGGCCTGACTGGACATGCTGCCCATATAGACCGGGGTGGCCACGATGATTCCGCCCACCTCGGGTGCGGCCAGTTTGGGGATAAGCTCCTGGAAATCGTCCTGCTGGCTGCATTGCACCCCCTTCTTGCAGGTGTCGCAGGCCAGGCAGCCATGAAAACGCAGCGCTGCCAGATCAATGGCCTCAACCTCCAGGCTTTTGCCCGCGGCCTCTGCACTCTCCTTGAGCTCATTGAGACATTGTTCCAGGAGAAAATAGGTGGATTTGTTCTTTCTGGCGCTGGCCGCAACTCCGATTATCTTCATGAGAATATTTCCTTTTGCGTGGTTGTTTTTGGTTGGTGGGTGATTGCAAACCTTGCTGGTGGAGAAGATCTGCACCTTGGTTCTTGTTTCTGGGCCGCCGCTGTTGCCCGGGCCATCTCCTTGCTTTTTCTGTGTAGCCACTGACAGGGGCTGCTCCCTGCTGAAGGTGGATCCTTGCAATATAGGAAAAAGCCGGCCTGGCCGGGTGAAGCGGTAAACGTTGTTTCTGCTGCAGGTATGGTGAGGCGTATTTTCGTGGTCATGATGATCATTCTTCCGGCCTGGCCTGTCAATGATTTTGCCCACTCCCATCTGGATAAAAAGCAGGGGGCAGGCCGCTGGTAGCTTTTGATCCCGCTTCCGTCAATATCTTTAGAGCCATCCCTGGGGATGCTGTTTTCTTTTCCACCGCTCCCGGGTGACGCTTGACACGTTGTATAGCATTGTGTAGGCTTGTTTATCAATGTTTACTTTAACCAAGGGCGAGGCAGGGGCCATATTATGGAAAAACTCTTAACGATTAAAGAGGCAGCCGCCTTCTTGAAGGTGTCGGAAATGTCCCTCAGGCGCTGGACCAATGCCGGTAAGCTGCCATGCTTCCGGGTCGGCGGCAACAAAGAGAGGCGCTTTGATCGCCAGGATCTCCTTAATCTTCTGCAGCCAAGTGACCACGACAAGACCCCGCTGGGGATTGGTGAACACCGGGTTGCTGCCTCGGCGCATATCGCCCATTTTTACAGCACCGTTGATGAATGCCTGGGAGACGGGATCTCCTATTTGAGCACGGGGCTGGCCCGTGGTGAAAAAATAGTGGTGGTCTCAACCAGCGACCGGCTGCCCAGGCTGCTGGCCGGCCTTGAACACGCAGGGTTCCCGGTGGGCAGGCTTATCGACGAAGGCGTCATCGCCACAAGCACGGGCCAGGCCCGGCCTGGCGAGCAGATCCGCTTTATGTCCGAGGCCCTTTTGGGCCGGGATGCTGCACAGGGAGTCCGGCTGCTTGGTGATATGGCCTGGGCCCTGGCCAGGGATTGGAGCCTGGCTGAGATGACCACCCTTGAGAACCATACAAATCATGCCTTGGCCAACCAGAACAAACTCTTTCTCTGTCAATATGACATGGAACAGTTCAGGGCCTCTGCCGCCATGATGGCCATGGCCACCCACGGCCTGACTTCGTACCGCGGTGCCTTGAAAGCCAGCCCCTATTTTTCAGAAGCTATCTAGTATTATACAATCAACCACGGAGAAGCAGATGGGCACTTTAGTGAATGAGCAAGATGCCACAGGCAAGACAAAAGAGATCTATGACGATATCCAGAAAACATTTGGCATGGTGCCCAATTTTTTCAAGGCCCAGGCCGCTGTGGACCCCAACTGGCTTGAGCTGAACTGGCAGAGGGAAAAACAGATCATGGTCGCTGAGGGGGCGCTGGATCGTAAGACAAAAGAGATGATCGCCCTGGTGGTCTCCATGGTCAATGGCTGCGAATATTGTTCGCTTGCCCATGAGGGTATGGCCAGGATGGTGGGCGCCAGTAAAGAGGAAATAAATGAGGTGAAAAAGGTTGTGGAGCTCTTCTGCAGCTTCAACTCCATAGCGGATTCCCTCAAGGTGCCTTGCGACATCATGCCGCCGACAGAATAAGAAATGGCAGCGGCAAGGATGCATAACAAGAAGCCCGCCACCCTGGTTGCCTGCGGAATTTTTGCCGATGAATTGCAGGCTGTTTTGGCGGAGAAAGGCCTGGCCCCTGAGATAGTATGGCTGCCGGCGGCCCTCCACACCGATCTTGACCAGCTGCAATCAGAGCTGGACTCTGTTTTGGCTGCGGTGACAAAGAGGCGGCGGAGGCCATGCGTTCTTTACGGCAGCAGTTGCCTGCCCGCGGCCCAGGAGCTCTTCCAGCGCCACGGCGCCCGGGGTTTTGCAGCGTGTAACTGTATTGAGGCCCTGGTGGGCCGGGAAGAGCGCCAGCGATATGAGGCCGAGGGCTGTTTTCTCATGACGCCTGGCTGGGTCCGCTCCTGGCCGGCAATGATGGCGTCGCTGGGCTGGGATGGTGTTGATGTCAGAACCAACCTGGGGCGTTATGCCAAGATATTGGTTTTTGACGCCGGCGTGCATCCCCTCACGGATGAAGAGGTTGTCGCATTTTTTGACCTTACCGGTCTTTTCGTGGAAACAGTGGCGCTGCGCCTTGACCATTTTGAGGCCCTCATTACCCGTCTCCTTGATCAAGGCGGCAGCTGAAAATAAAACAAATGGAGATAGCATGGCCCGTCTTGCCGAATTACCGGAACCCCTCCGCTCCCATATTGCGGATCTGCCCTGCCCCACATTTACAAAGACCCCCTGGCAGGAGGGCCCGCCCCTGGAGGCCAGAAGGGTGGCGATTATCTCCACCGCGGGCCTGCATGTCCGAGGCGATCGGCCCTTTGGCGTCATGTCCGGTGATTATCGAATAATTCCCGGTGAGGTAGATGCCAACGACCTGGTCATGAGCCATATCTCAAGCAATTTTGATCGCACCGGCTTCCAGCAGGACTGGAATGTTATTTTCCCCCTGGATAGACTCAAAGAGCTGGCCGCAGCCGGCGATATCGGCAGTGTCGCAGATTTTCATTATTCGTTCATGGGGGCCACGGATCCTCTGCAGATGAGAGCCGCCGTGCGCAATCTGGCTGAGAGTCTGCAGAAAGACGAGGTGGACGCGGTTCTGCTTGTGCCTGTCTGACCGTTTTGTACGCGCGCAGTTGGCGCGCTTGCCCACTTTCTGGAGGAAGCCGGTCTTCCCACCACCCAGATAAGCCTTATCCGCGAACATACCGCCAAGATAAAACCGCCCAGGGCCTTATGGGTACCTTTTGAGCTGGGGCGTACTTTTGGAATCCCCAATGATAAGGCCTTCCAGTCCAGGGTGTTGTTGGCCTCTCTGCGGCTTCTGGAGGAAAAAGAGGGGCCTGTTCTGGCAGATTTTGGCGAGGAAGTGCCGGCCGCCTCGGCTGGGGGAGATGCTGTGGGTGCCTGTCCCATAAGCTTTGCTCAGCCTGAAAAAGGTGAGAGGCCAGCGGCCAAGGAGCTGGCAGACGCCCTCAAGGAGGAGATGCTCCAGCTCCGACCCTGGTATGATCTGGCCTTGAAGAAATACGGCCGCACCACGGTGGGGGTGAGCGGTATGGATCTGCCGGAAGTGGCGGATTTTTTAGGCGCATTTCTGCAGGGGCGTCCCGCAAATCCACGGGAGGATATGGCCCTGGCCGATAGCCTCAAGCTGGCAGTGGATGATCTGAAGGCCTTTTATTCCGAGGCAATGGCCGCCCAGCCGGGAGAAACCCCCACCAGCACCATGCTCAGCGCCTGGTTCTGGCGCCAAACAACAGCGGCCAGGGTGCTGCATGAGATCCGCCGGCTCTGTCTGGAGAGCAGTGATGAGATGCTGCAGGTGGTGGGCCGGGTTTTGCTCATCCCCATGAGAGCGGCAGCAGACAGAGAGGCGTCCTGATCTGAGCGGGCAGCAAGGATCTTTTTCTCCATAATTCCAGGTGTCTTTCCTCTGGCCGACCATGCTATACTTTCTGTCATGAAGAAGGTGGCAGCACCCTCTTTTATGCAACCAGGGAGGATGGCAGCAGATGACGGCAGAGCAGGAACGGATTAACCGGCGCATCAGCGAGGTGGGGAAGCAGTATTGGCAGCGGATGAAGGGCGAGATGCCCACGCTCTTTGACAGCCGCTCCTGGCAGGGCCAGATCCGGGACTGGGTCATGGACGATGAGGCCTTCCGGGTGGATGCCTTCCGCTTTATCGATGTCCTGCCCGGCCTCCATTCCACGGCGGCCATGGCCTCCCATGTCCAGGACTATCTCCTGGGGCAGGAGCGCAAGCTGCCGGTGATGGTGCGCTCGGTGCTTTCCATGGCCAGCGGCGGTATTGCCGCCCCCCTGGCCACCAGGGCCATCCGGGCCAATATTACGGAAATGGCGCGGCGCTTCATCTGTGAGCGGGAGGGCAGGGGGGCCATCTCCCTCTTCAAGAAACTGGCCCACAACAATCTCGCCTTCACCGCGGATATCCTCGGTGCGGCCACCACCAGTGACGAGGAGGCGGACCGTTATCTCCAGGATTATCTGAATCTTATTGCCCAACTGGCCAAGGCCGCCAAAGAGTGGCCGGAAAATGACCAGCTCTACTCCTCGCCCAGCGGGCCGGTGCCCAGGGCCCATATCTCGGTGAAGATTTCGGCCCTGGATCCCTATCTCGATGCCGCCGACCATCAGGGCTCGGTGGCTCGCCTTAAGGAGAGGCTGCTGCCCCTGCTGCGGGCCGCCCGCCGTCATCATGTCTTTATCAATTTTGACCTGCAGCAATGGGCCGGCCACCATATCACCTATGACCTTTTTGAGGCCCTGGCCTGCCATCCCGATTTTCTTGACTGGCCCCATCTGGGCCTGGTCATCCAGGCCTATCTCAAGACGGCCGGCAGCGATTGTGAGCGGCTTCTGGAGCTGAGCAAGAGGCGGGGCACCCCCTTTACCGTCCGCCTGGTCAAGGGGGCGTATTGGGATTATGAAGTGGTCCATGCCCGTCAGAACGGCTTTCCCTGCCCGGTCTATACCAATAAGGCGCGTACCGATGCCAGCTACGAGCATCTTACCGCCAAGCTTATCGACAACCAGGAGCTGATCACCCCGGCCTTTGCCAGCCATAACCTGCGCTCCCTGGTCCATGCCCTGGTCCTGGCGGAGGAGCATGGGCTGCCGCGCCACGCCTTTGAGCTCCAGATGCTCCACGGCATGGCCGAACCCCAGCACCGGGTGCTGGCCGAGGATGGCTACCGCCTCCGGATCCATGCCCCCATGGGTGCGCTTGTGCCCGGTATGGCCTATCTGGTCAGGCGTCTGCTGGAAAGCACCTCGAAGAGCGGGTTTTTGCGCCAGAGCTACCATGAGGGGGTGGCCATCGCCACCATGCTCACCGCCCCGGACCCCGGCCCGGAGATGGCTGCTGAGGAGGGGCTGGTGCGCGGCGACCTCAACAGCCCTTTTTGCAATGTCAACCTCCTTGATTTCAGCGATTCCCAGGTGCGCAGCAGGATGGCGGCGAGCCTGGAGGCCATCAGGGAGAGGCTGCCCCTGGTGGTGCCCCTGGTGGTGGACGGCAGGATGAAGAACAGGGCCCTGCAGAAACATCTCTCCCCCAATGATCCCGCCCTGGTGGTGGCTGAGGTGAGCCAGACCAGCCGGCCGCAGGCCAGGAGGGCCGTGGCCGTGGCCAAAGAGGCGTTTGCGGCCTGGCGCGACAGGCCCATGGTGGAGCGGGCCCAGTACCTGGCCACCCTGGCCGGTATCCTGGAGAAGGACCGTTTCGAGCTGGCCGCCCTGTTGGCCCATGAGGTGGGCAGGCCGCGGCGGGAGGCCGATGGCGACGTGGCCCAGGCCATTGATTTCTGCCGCTATTACGCGCGCCAGGCCCTCCTGGAGCTGCTGCCCAAAAAACAGGGGAATATGAATGGCGAGGAGAACAGCCTCTTTTATGAGGGGCGCGGACCCTGTCTGGTCATTGCCTCCTGGGGCTTTCCCCTGGCCAGCCTCTGCGGCATGACCGCCGCCGCCCTGGTGGCCGGCAACACGGTACTCATCAAACCGGCCGGCGCGGCCAGCGCCACGGCCTTTGCCTTCTATCTGCGGCTGCTCAAGGCCGGCCTGCCGCCCCAGGTGGTCCAATTTCTGCCTGGCTCCGGGGCGGAAATCGGTGATTTCCTGGTGGAGCATGCGGATATCTGCCAGATCGCCTTTGCCGGCTCTACCAAGGTGGGCCTGGGGATCATCGCCAGGGCGGGCCAGACCAGGGCCGGCCAGAAGGAGGTGAAGCGGGTGGTCTCTGAGATGGGGGGCAAGAATGCCATTATCGTCGATGAGGACGCGGATATGGATGTTGCCCTCAAGGGCGTTATGGAGTCGGCGTTTAGCTATGCCGGCCAGCATTGCTCGGCCTGTTCCCGCCTCATCTTAGTGGGTGATATCGCGGCAGCCTTCCTGCCCCGCCTGCTCGACGCCTGTCGTTCCCTGCCCATGGCCCCGGCCACGGATCCGGCCTGCCGCCTGGGGCCGGTGATCAGCCAGGCCGCCCAGCACCGGCTGGGGCAGCTCATTGCCACCCCGCCCCAGGGCGCCCGCCTCCTCTTTGCCGGGGAGGCTCGTTCTCCGGGCTATTTTGTGCCTCCTGCCATCTTTGAGGTGGCCAGGGCGGATCATCAACTGATGCAGGAGGGGGTATGCGGCCCCCTTTTAACGGTGATGCGGGTAGCTGATTTTAAGAGCGCCCTGGAGGTGGCCAACAGCACCCACTTTGCCCTCACCGGTGCCCTCTTTTCCCGCAGCCCCCGCAATATGGAGGCGGCCCGCCGCCATTTCAAGGTGGGTACTCTCTATCTCAACCGGGGCTGCACCGGGGCCCGGGTCCAGGGCCAGCCCTTTGGCGGCTTCGGCCTGAGCGGGACAGGCACCAAGGCCGGCGGCCCCGGCTATCTCCAGCGTTTCTGCAATCCGCGCTGTATCAGCGAGAACACCATGCGCAGCGGTTTTACTCCGGATCTGCAGATGTGAAGAGTTGCTTGTTACTTTTCTTTGCTTGCCCAAAGAAAAGTAACCAAAAGAAAGGGCACCCCTGACAGCATTGGCCTGACGGCGCGCCCGAATGTGCTCAGGAAATGGGAATTGCAGAAACTCGCACCCTGCAGGTGCTCAGACATGCTGCAATTCAAGTCCATTTCCTGAGCACATTCGGGCTCAATGCTGAATGGGGAAGGTCAATAAGGATGCCCTGCGGTCACATTATAATGTCAACGGCATCCACCCGGACAAGACCTTTGTCGGCCGGATCAGCCGGGGCTTTTCCTTCCTGGGTATCCACTTTACCCCGCGCGGCTGCCGCCTGGCAGACGCCGGCTGACCCTAAGAAAGGCCTCTCCCTTATTGCAGAGCTGAGCGAGTACCCTTCGACAAGCTCAGGGTACGGGTGGCCGTGCCCTGAGCTTGTCGAAGGGCAATTTTTTCTAAATCGTCAGGCAGGTTCCGTAAACACAAAGGCACAAAGACACAAAGGATTTGCAGGGTGCAATCTCTGTGTCTTTGTGCCTTTGTGTTTGCAGAAAGAAGTCGCTCCTGGCAGGAAAATAAGCTACTCTCCTGGTCAGTCAATCAATGTCTGACCAGGAGAAACCATGGCTAAATACAAACCGCAGCATGCACGGCTGCTCTTTATTGATCGCAAGATCCAGGAGGGGGGCTATCCCAACTGCAGCTCCCTGGCGGCGGAGTGGGAGGTGAGCAGTAAGACCATCCAGCGCGATCTCGACTATCTGCGCTACCAGCTTGAGGCCCCTTTGACCTATTCGGCCACCCAGCGCGGGTATTATTATACGGAGCCGCGCTACCATCTGCCGGCCATGGACGTCAAGGAGAGCGATCTCTTTGCCATCTATCTGGCGGAAAAGCTCCTCCAGCAGTATGAGGGGACCCCGGTCTACCACAATCTCTGTCAGGTCTTCCGGAAGATCGAGGACTCCCTGCCGGCCAAGACCTCCCTGGGGCCCGGTTCTGATTTTTCCAGATTCACCTTCTTTTCAGCGGCCCAGACCATGATCAGCCCCGGCATCTGGCAGGCGGTCTTTGAGGGGCTGCGCTCCCTGCACAGCCTGGAGATCAGCTACCAGGCCGCCGCCAGTGGCGGCCGCTCATCGCGGCGTCGTATTGACCCCTATCACGGCGTGCGCTTTGAGGGTGACTGGTACGTCATTGCCTATTGTCATCTGCGCCAGAAGATCCGCACCTTCAGCCTGGCCCGCATCTCCGAGGCTGAATTGACCAAAGAGAGCTTCCTCATCCCGGCGGATTTTGATTTTGAGGCCATCACGGCCAGCCATTTCGGGGTGCATTGGAGTGGTCGTGAAACCCTGGTCCGGATCCGTTTCAGCAACCAGGTGGCCCCTTATATCAGGGAACGCATCTGGCATAGCAGTCAGCAGATCATCGAAGAGGAGGATGGCGCTCTGCTTCTTGAGCTCACCGTCAGCCACCTTTTTGAGCTGCGGAAGTGGCTGCTCTCCTGGGGCCGTCATGCCCGAGTGCTGGAACCGTCAGAATTAGTGGAGAAGATGGCGGCTGAGGCATTTGCCATGACTCAGCTTTATGATGAGGGTTAAGCTTTGCCTTGGAGTGGGAGTAAGGGGGGCTTGGGTGGTGGTTTTGTTTTGGTTGCCTGTTGATCTTTGTTCCTTTTTGTTTGCCCAAAAAGTAACGCAAAAAGGGCACCCCGGCAGACTTGGCCTGCGGCCTGCTCGCCTTCCGCCCTGAAAAGGGAACTGTAAAAACTCGCTTCGCTCAAACAGTTTACAGTTCTTATCCTTTTCCCGGCTCCCCGCTCGCTCAAGTCTGCAATGGGGAAAGGCACCTTAGGATCCTACTGTGTAGGCCTGCTCCTTAAAACGTCCTCGGCCACAACCGCATCCATAGTGGCATACAGTGTGCGGGGGGGGACTTGTCAAAATCATCTCTGCTTCCATGTCACTTATTATACAAATGATTCTCTAACATATTTTAATACCGTTACAATATCGCCCGCAGGCCAGGGCTGCTGGGGCGTCCTTTTTCGGTTCCTTTTTAGACGAGTAAAAAGGAACAAACTCTCCCGGGCAACCAAAACAAAAACACCCCCCAAGGTCCCTTTCCACCAAAACAGCACATCATATTACCCTTCCATCTCCTCCAACTCCTCCTCCACAGCCGCCGCTTCAAGCAACTGACTGTCCAAAGTCTTCTTGGCCTTCGCCCCCAACTTCTTTAACTTCTCTGTCCTTCCCACCAGATTACCCTTGCCGCTGGTAAGGCGCTTATGGGCGGTATCATAGCTCTCTGTGGCCTTTTTGAGCTGACTGCCCACCTGCTCCAGGGCCTCGACAAAAAGGGCGAATTGGTCGTAGAGACGGCCGGCGTCGGTGGCGATCTTCAGGGCGTTGATATTCTGCTTTTCGTAGCGCCAGATATTGTAGATGATCTGCAGGGTGGCCATCAGGGTGGAGGGGCTGACCAGAAGGATGTGACGGTTGAAGGCCTCGCTGAACAGGCCTGGCTCCTGTTCAAAGGCCAGGAGCAGGGCGGGCTCAATGG
>JAVLBA010000074.1:0-11735 GCA_031581485.1 Desulfurivibrionaceae bacterium
CCCTATGTCTATGCCATCATGTTCAGCAGCCGGGACTCCAAAGAGGAACAGCTCCTGGCCCTGGACGGAGGGGCCGATGACTACCTGGTCAAACCATGCAAGCCCTCGGAACTGCGGGCCCGCCTTGGGGTTGGCCGCCGCATCATGGAAATGGCCTTTCACGCCACCTGACCCCTCCCGGATAAGCAGAAAGAAAAAGAAGCCGGCTGGACGTGGCGCTGTGCCAGGGGAAAAAAATGAAGAGGGGCTAGGAGAAGGTTTTGCCGCCTTTTACTTCGACAACATGCTCGGTACGTCCCCCCCAGTTGAGCTTATTGCGCAAGATATCAAAATAGCCTTCCCACGGTGAACAGACCAGCAGCAGTTTTTTTTCAGCAACCCTCATCTCCAGACTGTCCTCCTTCCCCATATTCCAGGCGGGCTGGCCATCCACGATCACCTGCACGTCCGTGGCCTGGCCGGCGAGACGGGTGGTCAAGCAGAGATCAGCAGGCAGCAGGAGCGGCCTGCTCTCCAGCATAAAGGGGCAGATGGGGGTAACAAGGATGGAGGCGAGGCCCGGATGGACAATGGGGCCGCCGGCGGAAAGATTATAGGCGGTGGAACCGGTGGGGGTGGAAAAGATAAGGCCATCCGCCTTATAGGAGGCCACAAAATGCGTATCTGCCCAGGTGGAGAGATGGACCAGGCGATCAATGGCCCCTCTGCTGATCACCACATCATTTAAGGCGTATCGCCACTCTCTGGTGCCGGCCGCTCCGTCAATCCGGGCCTTGAACATCATGCGCTGCTCAATAGCCACCTCACCGGCCAACACCATCTCCAGGGCGACCTGGCGATCGGTGACGGCGATCTCGGTGAGAAATCCCAGGCTCCCCAGATTGATCCCCAGCACAGGAATCTCATGCCGGGCGGCAGGGGCGGCCACATGCAGCAGGGTGCCGTCACCACCGAGAATGATCAGCAGGTCAAGATCAGGGGTGATGCAATCCTGAACCGCCTTGATTCCCTGCTGCGCAAACCAGGCAGTGAACTCAGCAGCAATAATCAGGGCCTCAGCGGAATCCCTTTTGACGATTATGCCTACCTTTTGAATTTTCAGCATGGCGGCGGGCTAGAGAAGCTTGCCCAGTTCGCGGGAACGATTGGTGGCCGCTTCAACCGCATTCATGATTGCCGCCTTGAATCCCGCTTTTTCCAGTTCATGGAGGCCGGCGATGGTGGTGCCCCCCGGCGAGGTCACCATGGCCTTGAGCTGGGCGGGATGCTCACCTGTTTCCATGGCCAGCCGTATCGATCCCAAGATGGTCTGCTGGGCCAGTTTCTCGGCGTCGTCTCTGGCCAGACCAACCTTGAGCCCCGCCTCAATCAGGGAATCAAGAAAGGTGAAGACATAGGCAGGGCCACTGCCGCTCAGACCGGTGACGGCATCAAGAGAAGATTCAGCCATCATCACGGTGATGCCAACGGTGTCAAAGATCTTGCGGGCAACAGCGAGATCCTCAGGGCCGACCTCTTTGCCGGGACTGAGGGCGGAGGCGCCGGCAAGGACCAGGGCCGGGGTATTGGGCATCACCCGCACCACCCGACACCCCTTGCCAAGCCTCTGTTCCATGAATTCCAGCGGGATGCCGGCGGCAATGGAAACGAGCAGGTGGCGGGGCTTAATATCAGCACAACACTCCTCAAGCAACCTGCCCATGATCTGCGGCTTGACCGCCAGGATAATGATGTCACATTGCCAGACCGGGGTATATTGCGTGGAGACCGCGACCTTGTAGGTCTCGGCCAGCAGGGCACACCGGCCCGGATCAGGATCAACCACATGGATATGGTCCGCAGCCACCAGACCCCCCTCTAACATTCCCCTGATCAGGGCCTCGGCCATGCGGCCGCCGCCCAGGAAGCCAATCTTTCCCATTGCATTCATATAAAGTAACCGCTCCTTGGTGAGCCTGCGCTAAAAAGAGAAAATAATAATTGTCACCTGCATGGCGCCATCCATGGCGGCCCTGGGACAGGGTCCAAGGTAGTATATACCTCTTTTTAGTCAAGCCCCAACCCCAAAAAAAAACCGGCTCTTAAAGAGCCGGTTTTTTTATTAAAACAGAGGAGCTGCTTTTTCTAACTCACCTTACTGGTTTAAACGTTGTGCTTCCTTTTGCTGACGGATTTCGCAGGCACGCTTGAAGGCAGACTCCTTGCCATGCTTACGGACCGACACCGAGGTCTTTCCCTGCTTTCCTTCATTGTTCACCCAACTCACCTCATAGCGGCTCAGGATATCGTTGAGCCGAACACCAACCACGCCGGTGGAGGTATTGCTCACGGTGACGATATGCTTATCACTCCGGACCTTGCCGAGTTTCTTCTCGGTTTGATCACGCCAGGCCACCGCCGCCAGCAGACTGGAATAGCGGCCACCGCACTTGCCATCAGAAAAGAATTTGGAATGGGTCTTGCCATGAAAACGCACCCGCACATACCAACCATGCGTCCGTTTGATCTCCTGATCGATACGGGCGATATCCTTATGCTTCTCAAGCAGCATTTTCTGTTCTTTTTTTTCTTCAGCCATGGTCTACACCTCCAATAAAAATAAAATAAAAAAAATTCCCATCAATTTTCAGGCTGGTCCAGCCAGGCAAGATCTCTTACCTGGCATTCGAAGAGAGTGACACCTATCCATCAGCCCCTGTTCCGGGTCTGCTGATAAATATGTGCAATAATCAACGAAGAGAGAAAGGAAACAACGTTTTTCTCAACTGAGAAGAGCAAGAACCAATAGAAATAAAGTAACGGCTACCTGGAGGAAACCCTTCCCCCTAAATTTTTGTTTACAGAAATCTAAACTGGTGACGCATTCATAACACAGCTCAATGCGTTTGACAAGAAGCCAGGCAATAATTTACTTCTTTTTATACTATGATTAAAAAAGTCATGCGGTTAGACTGAAACCTTTTCTGTCATCCCCTCCCCCAAATCCTTGCAACCCTGTTCCCCGGAATCCTCACATCATGAAAGAACAAGCTGAACTTTTTATAGAACTTATTGAGATCATCAAGCAGTTGCGGGCCCCTGACGGTTGTCCCTGGGACAAGAAACAGACCCCGGAAAGCCTCAAACCCTATGTGCTGGAAGAGACCCATGAACTTTGTGAGGCCATTGATTCAGGGGACGCCCTTCACGTCAAAGAAGAGTTAGGAGATGTTTTCTTCCAGCTCACCTTTCTGGCCCTCATGCATGAGGAGAAAAATCTCTTCACCATGGCCGATGCCCTCCAGGCCATTATTGACAAGATGATCCGCCGCCATCCCCATGTATTCACCGATGAAATCTTTGAATCAGATGAGGCGATCCGCAAAAATTGGCAGAAGATCAAGGCGGCTGAAAAAAAGCCTGAAAAGACAGACCTCCTTGACGTGCCCAGATCCCTGCCCGCCCTGAACCGGGCCCAGCGCGTCTCCAGCCGGGCTGCCGCCCATGGCTTTGAGTGGCCGGACACCGAATCGCTTCTTGAAAAATTCCAGGAAGAATCCCGGGAACTTGTGGAGGCCGTGCAGAGTGGCGACACAAAAGACATTGCCGAAGAAGCGGGAGACCTTTTTTTCATGCTCATCAATATCTGCCGCCGCCACAACCTCTACGGGGAAGACATCATGCATCAGGCCACGGATAAATTCATCCGCCGCTACACAGGGATGGAGAGCCTGATCCAAAAGGATGGCAAGAATATCACCCGCCTCAGCAGCAAGGAGCACCTGCGTTACTGGCAGCAGACCAAGGCGGATGAGCGGGGCTGACCGGCACCATTTCCACCGGCTCACCCCCACGTACTCAGAACTTTTCCCTACCTGCCGGGCAGGGTTGCCATGGCCTCCTTAAAGGCCGAGGCGGAGCGGGCAATCACCCCGTCTTCCACACAAAAGGCCAGCCTGAAATAGCCGGGCATACCAAAACCGCGGCCGGGCACGGCCAGGATCTTGTATTTCTGGAGATGGGCGACAAAGGCGGCATCATCCTCCAGGGGAGATTTGGGGAAGATATAAAAGGCACCCTTGGGAGGGGTAAATTCCAGGCCGGCATCCGCAAGGATCTTGCAGAAGACCTCCCGCCGCCGGGTATAGATATCGGTGTCCACGGTGACACCCTGGAGGGTAGCCACCACCCGCTGCATCAGGGCCGGGGCATTGACAAAGCCCAGAATACGGTTAGCCAGGACCATGGCGCTCAGCAGCTCCTGCTTGTCTGAGATAGCGGGATGGATGGCGATATACCCGATCCGTTCACCGGGCAGGGACAAGTCCTTGGAGGAGGAGGAGACCACCACGCTGTTCTGGTAGGCCTTGAAGATGGAGGGCACCTGATACTCTTCAAAAATAATTTTGCGGTACGGCTCATCAGAAAGGAGGAAGATGGAAGATCCGAATTTCTCTTCACAGCGGCTCAGCAAGGCGCCAAGGGCGGCCAGGTCGGCGGCCGGGTAGATCTGGCCGGTGGGATTATTGGGTGAGTTGATGATAAGGGCCTTGGTTTTGGCGCTTATTGCCGCTTCAATGGCGGCCAGATCAAGGTTGAAATCTTCGGTGGTATTGACGACCTTGCCCACCCCGCCCTGATTGTCGATATAGAAATTATATTCCACAAAAAAGGGGGCCAGGATGATGACCTCTTCCCCGGGGTTGAGGATCGATTTCAAGACCACGTTGAGGCCTCCGGCCGCCCCGCAGGTCATGAGGATCTCGTCACCGGTGACGGTCACCTCCTGCTCCTTGGAGATCTGCGCGGCAACGGCCTCGCGGACAAAGGGATAACCGCCGTTGGGCATATAACTGTGGCTGCCGGGACCATCCTCGGCCACTATCTTCTGCAGATTTTCGGCAAAGGCCGGGGGCGGGGGCAGATCCGGATTCCCCAGGCTGAAATCAAAGACATTTTCAGCGCCGAACTCAGCCTTTAACTTGCCACCCTCCTCAAACATCTTGCGAATCCAGGAAGAACGGTTGGCAAAATCAATCATCTTTGTGGAAATAGCCATCTTCTACTCCTTCTGTTTTTTACTTAAGCAGCGCCGGGGGCACTGATTACGTTATGGAAAAAATTATCTCAGCTCTTCAAGCGGCCTGGAGCTTCAGCCTGTTTTCTTCAGATGATGATAGGCCATGTTGATATCCTTCATCTTCTCTTCAGCGACCTGGCGGAACTCCTCACCCAGATGGGCGACAAGATCAGGATGATACTCCTTGCTCAGCTTCCGGTAGGCATTTTTGATCTCTTCCTGGGATGCCCCGGCAGAAAGACCGAGAATCTCATAATAGGCGGCACGGTCAGCGGTCTGCTGGCGGCCCCGGAATTCATAATGGGCCTGGTAGCGGCCGCGAATAGCGCCATACTCAAACTGGCTGATCTCTAAAAAGCGGGCAATCTTCTCGGTGAGTTCCAGCTCCGCCTTGGAGACCTTGTCGTTTGCGTAGAGGACCTGAAAGACAAGCTCAATGAGGATGAGACGGGGCTGATAGCCAAATTGCCCTTTAAATTCAGCCAGCAATTCATCCAGGGTGGCCGGAGTGTCGGTGGCATCCTTGATCAGCTCCTTGACCCAGTACATCTGCTCCTGGCTGTAATGGAGGTTGATGCGGAAGAAATTATTAATAGCGGCGATTTCGTGCTTGGTGATATGGCCGTCCAGTTCAGCGATCTTCACCAGGATCTGGGTGAGCAGGGAGACAAACTGATTGCGCTCATCTGACTGGTGGGACTCATACTGGCTCACCTTGTAGCGGATAAAGAGGGAAAAACCCCAGATACCCACCATCAAGATCACAAAGAAGACAAAGACGGACATGAGCAGCACACCCACCACATTAAAGAGAAGCGGTGCTCCACCGATGATGAGCAGGATCATGGCGATGATGAGAAAGAGGCCGCCACAGCCAGGGGATTGATGGCGTCTATAGGGTGACATGGTTCTCCCGTAAATATTTACTGAATTTCATCACCGGCAAAAAGGGCCTCGGCAAATTCGTGCGGATCAAAATCACGCAGGTCTGCCACCTGTTCGCCGATGCCGATGAAGCGGATGGGAATATCAAACTCCCGACAGATATTAACCACAATGCCGCCCTTGGCGGTGCCGTCGAGTTTGGTGAGGGTGAGACCGGTTATATCCACGGCTTTGCTGAATTCACGGGCCTGGGACATGCCGTTTTGGCCGGTGGTGGCGTCAATAACCAGCATGATTTCATGGGGAGCGCCGGGCAGCTTTTTGGCGATCACCCTTTTGATCTTTTTCAGCTCCTCCATCAGGTTGACCTTGGTATGGAGACGGCCGGCCGTATCAATAATAACCACATCGAAATTTCTTCTTAGGGCATGCTCCAGCCCGTCAAAGACCACAGAGGAGGGATCAGCCCCGGTAGCCTGGGCAATAACCGGGACATCGATGCGCTCCCCCCACACCTTGAGCTGTTCAACCGCGGCGGCGCGGAAGGTGTCGCCTGCCACCAGCACCACCTTTTGCCCGGCCTGAACAAATTTATGGGCCATCTTGCCGATGGTGGTTGTCTTGCCCACCCCATTAACCCCCACCACCATAATAACAAAAGGCCCTTCAGCCGGCATAACCAGTTCAGCCGGCTTATCGGAACTGACCAGAAATTCGGTTATTCTTTGCTTTAAGACCGCCTTCAGGGCCTGGGAATCAGTGAGCTCGTTGCGGGAGAGCTTGTCGCGGGCGTCGTCAACCAGCTCCATGGTGGTTTCCACTCCAAGGTCCGCGGTAATAAGAATTTCTTCAAGATCATCGAGAAGCTCGGGGTCAATCACCTTCTTGCCCAGAAAAAGCGCATCCATTTTCTTGGCAAAGGTCCCTCTGGTCTTTGACAACCCCTTGGTCAATTGTTTGAAAAGAACGCCCACATCTTCATGCAGAATGGATTTGGGGGCCTCCTCTGCAGGGGTCTCCCCCCCTGAAACCTGTTCTTCCACATGCTCTGCTGAATCAGCACGTTCTTTTGCTTTTTTTTTCTTAAACCAACCTAACATAGAACCCCTTACCTAAAGAGAGAGCTGCCCGCCATAAGGGCCAGGGCAACGAGATAGAGCGCATTTTCCAGCTGAAATTCCAGACGCGCTGAAGGCGACAGGATACCGGCCTGATATTTTTTCGTGATGTAGAGAAGATAGGCAACGCCCGGCAGAAAAAAGATCATGGCGGGCGGCAGCAGCACGGTCCAGGGCAGAATAATACCAGCCCCAAAGAGGCCGTACAATACATAGGTGAGAAAAGAAAGGGTCTTTTCCTCCCCGATACAGACCGGCAGGGTTTCCTTACCGACAATCCGGTCCGCCTGCACATCAAAGACATCAAAGAGGGCGTTGCGGACATAGATAAAGAGCAGCACAAGGAGCATCAGGGTGATAAGGGTGGCAGGCCCGGCTGCAGAGCCCCAGTTGGGAAGCACCACCGTGGCCAGGGCCCAGGCCAGGGCCACCAGGAAGGTTTTTGAGCCGGGGATCTCCTTGAGCCGCTTAATCTTGAAGATCTGGACCAGACGCTCCGGGAAAATAGGGATGCGATAAAAAATGCCGAACAGGGTCATGGTCAGAAAAAGAAGAAAGGCCCCCCTGCCGCTGCCCCAGAGGAGAATGGCCACCCCCATCAGCATGAGAAAGGAGAGGACCAGCAGGACGGTGCCGAATTTATCGGCAAATTTCTCCAGCAGAGGATCATTAAAGCGGCGGCTGTGTTCCCCGCTGAAACGGTTGATATTATGCATGGCAAAGAGATAGCCAAAGGCAATGGCAAAGGCCTGCCAGCGCATCTGCGTGCTGAGGATCCGGGTAAAGGCCAGGGCCAGGGTGCCGCCGGCCGCTGCCACATAGGTGTTTGAGGCCAGCAGACAGCGGGCCCCCTGCCTGCAGAAATGGGCCAGGCCGCCCTCTTCCCGGCCCGGCATCGCCTCCAGGGTCCGCATGACGCGGTTGAGCATCCAGGCAGGAGTGGAGGCCCCGGCAGTGACGCCCACGCTCTTAAAGTTGCGAAGGCGGCAGGCGTCCAGATCCGCCTCGGTCTCCACCAGAAAAACCGGCAGCCCTTTTTTTTCAGCGATCTCAGCCAGCCTCTTGGTGTTGGCACTGGTTTTGCCCCCCACCACCACCACTGCCTCCACTTCATCGCAGAGAATGCGCACCTCATGCTGTCTCTTATGGGTGGAGTCACAGATGGTATTAAAGACCTTGCCACCCGGGAATTTCAGGGTGATCCGGGCGCTCAGTTCATTAAAGGAATCATCATCCTGGGTGGTCTGGCTGACAATGATATAAGGGCCTGTGATGTCCAGCTGGTCGATATCAGCCGGACAAGAGACCACCGCCACCTCCGGCTCGGCATAGCCCATGAGGCCGATGACCTCGGCATGGTTTTTGTCCCCGATAATAACGGTGAAGCAGGCATCCTTCTTGTGTTTCTTGATAATGGCCTGCACCTTGACCACCCGGGGACAGGTGGCATCCTTGACCTCGGCCCCGGAATGGCGCAGGGCCGCCTTCTGATGGGGAGGAACGCCGTGGGCCCGGATGATCACCACACCGGAGAAGCGCTCCGGAATGGCATCCAGGACCTCAACCCCTCTCTCATCGAGAAGGCTGAGGACCTGGGGATTATGGATCAGCGGCCCGAAGGTAGCAATTTTCTTATCGCTCTGCTGGACGGTTTCCAGGGTGGCTTCCACGGCCCGGCGGACGCCCATGCAAAACCCCGCTTTCTTGGCAAGAATGACTTTCATATATTTTTTTAAGACAAAGAACAAAAGGAATGGTGGCTGCAGCCCTCAAATAAGCGTGACGATAGTAAACGCAATACCTTTTTTTTGCAAGATCAGGAAAGGCGCCACTTGTCATCCACCAGCATCTCATGAGGCTGAAACTGCCCCTTATAATTCATGGAGGGCAGCGGCTGGATAAAATAGCCGAGATAGAGGTGATCGAGATCATGATGCCGGCAGAATTCGATCAGCATGAGGACATTAAATATGCCGGGCTGGCGGGCTGCAAAGCAGGGATCAAAGTAAAAATAGACCGCATTGAGCCAGGAGCTGCCCCTATCAACCACCGCCACTCCCAGGAGTTGGCCGTCCAGCCGGTATTCAATCTCAAAGGTATCGGTGATGCTGTTGGCGAAAAAAGTGCCGTAATAACTTTCCGCTGTGTTGTCACGGCCGCTGAAACGGGCATTGAAAAAGGTATTTAAAAGACGTATCTTTTCATAGGTCACCGAAAAAGGCGCCTGGCTGATGGTCACATCCCTGTTTTTTTTCATGATCCGGCGCTGGGAGCGATTGGCCGCAAACGCCTGCACCGGCAGGCGGATGGCCCGGCACTGCCGGCAATCCAAACAGGCCATGGTATAAATCGAGTTACCGTTGCGCCTGAACCCTGCCCCAATAAAGGCGGACATCAGCGGCTCATCAATAAAGCCGAACTGGGCCTGGCGATAGAGGGCAATATTACCCACCCCATAGGGACAGGGGGTGGGGATATCATAAAAATATTTGAGATAGCCCTCGATCAACCCGGTCTCTTCGCCCTTGATAGTGGTCATTTTATCAATATAAGAAGAAGGCCCGCCGCCGCTGCTCAAATTCCTGCAGCCCATCCTGCCAGCTTCTTTCCAGTTCCAGGATATCCACCCCCGCCTCCAGGTCCAGCCGTACTTGCCGGCTGCCCAGAATCAGATCCATGGGTACTTTATCATACTCATATTCATAGGGGGGCTCTTTATAGGCAAAATGTTCCGGATAGAGGGTCATTATCGCCTGCAGCAGGGCCAGGGTGGTGCGATAGGGCCTGAGCCGGATGGGATCCGTAACATGGAGCTGAAAGCCGTTACAGACCCGGCCCTGCCCTTTGTGGAAGGTGGGTTCAAACTGCAGGGGCCGCAGGAAGAGCCCGGGCAGGGGGATGGCCTCCAGAGACGCCATGATCTCTTTGGTTTGCACAAAGGGGGCGCCAAAAAGCTCGAAAGGCAGGGAGGTGCCGCGCCCCTCCGAGATATTGGTGCCCTCCCAGATCACCTGGCCCGGATAGACCAGGCTGGCGGCGTAGCTGGGCATGTTGGGGGAGGGAAAGACCCAGGGCAGCCCGCACTCCGGAAAATGCATGCCCCGCTGCCAGCCCTGCATCTGTACGACCTGCAGTTCAGCGCCGATGGCGAAATGGTCGTTAAAAAGAAGGGCCAGCTCACCAAAGGTAAGGCCGTGGCGCATGGGCATGGGATAGAGACCAACAAAAGAGCCATATTCCTCTTCAAGAAGATTGCCCTCCACGCTGTCGCCGCCGATGGGATTGGGCCGGTCCAGGACCACCACCATCTTGGAGGCGGCTGCTGCCGCCTCCAGCATATAGATGAGGGTGGACATGAAGGTATAGACCCGGGTGCCGACATCAACCAGATCCACCAGGACAATATCAACATGATCCATCATCTCTGGAGTGGGTTTTCGCGTCTCGCCATAGAGGCTGAACACCGGCAGACCGCTGACCTGATCCAGACCATGGCCTGATTCCACCATATTGTCCTGTTTTTCGGCAAAGAATCCATGCTGTGGCGAGAAAAGAGCGGTGAGCTGACCCGGGAAGGCCGCCATGACCAGATCGCGGCTATGCCGGAAAGAACTATCTGTGGAGGCCTGGTTGCATAAAAGGCCCAGACGTTTATCTTTAAAAGAGGGAGGCGGCGAGGCCAGCAATTGTTCAATACCAAGAGAAACCATGGGACACCAATTATCTTAAAATCTTGCAGAATAAGGAAGCGCTTCGTATAAAGTGTAAATAGTAGTGCATTTCCCGCAATGATTGCACTGAAATATTCCGCCCATCATTATAAAAACACCTAAAAACGGCTGATTTTACAGCACCAGGACAGATATTATGAAAATAGCAATTGCCGGTAAAGGCGGCGTGGGCAAGACAACGATCATGGCCCTGATAGCAAAGGAGTTGCAGCGGGCCGGCCAAGAGGTATTGGTCATTGATGCCGACCCCAGCCCCCATATGGCCCAGACCCTGGGCTTTGACAATATCGAGGAGATCACCCCCATTGCCGAGATGACCGCCCTGCTGGGGGAACGGGCCGGCAAGGTGGAGGGCTCGCCTTATTACAATATCAACCCCCAGGTCGACGATCTTCTGGCCGACTTCATGGTGGAAAAGGATGGTCTCAAGCTCATGGTCCTGGGTGCCATCCAGACCGCTGAGGGAGGCTGCGCCTGCCCGGAGAGCACGGTGCTTAAAAGGCTGCTCACCAAGCTCCTCCTCACCCCCTCCCAGACTATTGTCCTCGACATGGAGGCCGGCGTCGAACACCTGGGCCGGGGCACCATTGCCAGCGTCGATGAACTCTTTATCGTGGTCATTCCGTCAAAATCGAGCCTCAGAACAGCGCAGAAGGTCTATGCCCTGGCCCGGGAGGCAGGTATCAAGGATATCTCCTTTATCGGCAATCTGGTGGAAGACGAAGATGACAAGATCTTTCTGACCAAAGGCCTTGGCCAGGCGCCGGTGGCTTTTTTCCCCAACTCGCGGGCCATCCGCAAACAGGAACGCCACGGCAAGGCGCTGCAGATCGATGTTGACCCCCAGGCCACCCAGGCCGCCCAGGATGTCCTCAAATACCTGCGCACGTCGCCGTAACAGGCCGCCAAAACGTTCTCCATCCATCTTCAAGGAAGGGTGGT
>JAVLBA010000075.1:0-10660 GCA_031581485.1 Desulfurivibrionaceae bacterium
GTTTATAATATAAAACCAGATTATTTAACCTTGGTTTATTCTCAAGAAAATAAAATTACAAAGTAAATCAAAACCTAAAACATCCCCCCTTGTTATCAGGGATATCCAGGGTCCTTTAATTTATCTACTACTATTCAGTTTTCAAAGATCGTTTGCTCACTCGAAGTGAGCCATCAGGGAAGCCCTGAGGAAGCCGCACAATTAACTAAATTTTTTCAGATCAGTCAATGCTTTTTTTCGACTTATTTTTTTCTCCCTGCTGCGCTCGGCCGCCGTGTTGCTGGCTCCTCCCGCTGCAGAGAGCGACAACCTAATTTAACCCACCTGCCTTGTCAAAGGTTTTTTTGGCACCCGTGTCGACATTCTTTCTATCTCGTTTGGCCACATGCTTTTCCGCTTATTTTTTTCTTCTCCCTGGCTGCCATCCTCTCCTGCCCGGGCAGCCCTGTTCACCTCCTATCTATATAATGATACGAGGGCGATAATGCTGCAAGGGCGCCGGCCACATGCACCGCCGCACGGACACCCCTCTTGTTTTGCCTTCCCGGCGGCAAAGGGCGTACCCCTTTCTCCCTCCTGCCCGCCTCCTGTTTTTTTACACCCTGCCCTTTTCAGACAACACCTTGTTTTCCCGCGCATATCCGCTGATATGCGCCTCCAGCTTCCCGGATATTCCTGTTGACGTTTGCCGATTTTCCAGTTTTAATAGTATGGTTTTGCCCGGCTGATTCTGCCCACACTACGCATACTCCCCAGAAAAGCCCTCAAGGCTCTCTTCTTCCGGGCCTTGCCAAGAGTTTCACAGATCAGGGCTCAGGGTATTAAGACCATTTCCTTTGAGCGGCTTGACTGACATCTCTCATTTTTAAATGAAAAAGCTATCCCTTACAACCTGAGACAATGGATATATATATGAAAGCATTAATCGCCCTGGAAGATGGGGCAGTTTTCGAAGGTGAATCCTTTACCGGAGCCGGGGAGACCAGCGGGGAGATCGTTTTCAACACGAGCATGAGCGGCTACCAGGAGGTCCTCACCGACCCTTCCTATAAGGGGCAGATTGTCACCATGACCTATCCGCTCATCGGCAACTATGGCGTCAATCCCGACGATAACGAATCAGCAGCCATCCAGCCCCAGGCCTTTATCGTCAAAGAGTATAACGCCATCCCCAGCAACTACCGGGCCACCGGCACTCTTGCCGACTTCCTCATGGCAGAGAATATTCTGGGCATCCAGAACGTCGACACCCGGGCCCTGACCCGCCACATCAGAAAAGCCGGGGCCCTGCGCGGCGTTATCTCCACCAAAGATCTTGACCCGGAATCCCTGGTTGCCAAGGCCAAGAATTCCGCCGGTCTGGTGGGCCGTGATCTGGTCAAGGAGGTCTCCTGTAAGGAACCTTACGGCTGGACCGCCCAAGGTCCTGTGCCGGGCACGCATTTTTCCACGGCAGGGGCCGGCAGACACAAGATCGTCGCCTTTGATTTCGGCCTCAAATACAACCAGCTCCGGCTTCTTGCTGAGCGTGATTGCTCCGTACAGGTGGTACCCGCCACCACCTCGGCCCAAGATGTCCTGGCCATGAATCCCCACGGCATCTTTCTCTCCAACGGGCCGGGAGATCCTGCCGGCGTGGAGGGGGTTGTGGAGACCATACGGGAACTCCTCCCCCAAAAACCCTTCTTCGGCATCTGCCTTGGCCACCAGATCCTGGGCCTGGCCTATGGCGGCACCACCTACAAGCTTAAATTCGGCCATCACGGCTCCAACCAGCCCGTCCGGGACCTGATAACCGGCAAGATTGAGGTCACCGCCCAGAACCACGGCTTCTGCGTGGATTTTGACACCCTCGACAAGGACGAGGTCAAACTTACCCACATCAACTTAAACGACGGCAGTCTTGAAGGCATGGCCCATACAAAATTCACCTCCTTCAGCGTGCAGTACCATCCGGAAAATGCCCCCGGCCCCCATGACTCCATCTACCTTTTTGACCGCTTTATTGATTCCCTAGCAGGATAAAAGAACAACTGGCCCCCAGCTTGATCATCAAACCTTACCCCAGATAGATAACATGCCTAAACGTACCGACATCCACAAAATACTGATCATCGGCTCCGGTCCCATCATCATCTCCCAGGGCTGTGAGTTCGACTACTCCGGCACCCAGGCAGTGAAGGCCCTGAAAGAGGAAGGATACGAGGTTATCCTGATCAATTCCAACCCGGCCACCATCATGACGGATCCGGAGATAGCGGACCGCACCTATATCGAGCCCATCACCGCGGAATTTGTCGCCAAGATCATCAAAAAAGAGCGGCCGGATGCCCTGCTTCCCACCCTGGGCGGCCAGACCGGCCTGAACACCGCCATCCAGTTAGCGGAAATGGGTGTTCTTGAAAAATATGGCGTGGAGATGCTGGCTGCCAATATCGATGTCATCAAAAAGGCCGAAGGCCGTGAATCTTTCCGGGAGGCCATGTACAAGATCGGCCTCCATGTGCCCTTGAGTGTCATTGTCCACACCATTGATCAGGCCAAGGCGGCCAGTGAGGAGATCGGCTTTCCCATTATTGTCAGACCCAGCTTCACCCTGGGCGGCACCGGCGGCGGCGTCGCCTATAACAGCCAGGAACTCACCGAGCTCTGCACCCTGGGCCTGGGCCTCTCCTTAAACACCGAGGTCATGCTGGAACGCAGCCTGCTGGGCTGGAAGGAGTATGAGCTTGAGGTGATGCGTGACAAGGCGGATAACGTTGTTATCATCTGCTCCATTGAGAACATGGACGCCATGGGGGTCCATACCGGTGACTCCATTACCGTGGCCCCGGCCCAGACCCTGACAGACCGCGAATACCAGACCATGCGTAATGCCGCCATCGCCATCATGCGGGAGATGGGGGTGGAAACCGGTGGTTCCAATGTCCAGTTTGCCATCAATCCAGTGGACGGCGAGCTCATGGTCATTGAGATGAATCCCCGGGTCTCCAGAAGCTCGGCCCTGGCCTCCAAGGCCACCGGCTTTCCCATTGCCAAGATCGCTGCCAAACTGGCAGTTGGTTTTACCCTGGATGAGATCCCCAACGATATCACCAAGAAGACCTACGCCGCCTTTGAGCCCACCATCGACTATTGTGTGGTCAAGATTCCGCGCTGGACCTTTGAAAAATTCCCGGAGACCAAAGATTTTCTCACCACGGCCATGAAGTCGGTGGGGGAAACCATGGCCATCGGCCGTACCTTCAAGGAGGCCTTCCAGAAGGCCCTGCGCTCCCTGGAAATAGGCATCAGCGGCTTTGGCGCCCATAAAAAGTTTGAACTGGCCAGCCGTGACCAGCGAGATCTTGACCTCAGCCTGAAGACCCCCCACTCCCAGCGCGTCTTTTCCATCCACCAGGCCCTGAGCCGGGGTTTATCCATTGAGCGAATCTATGAACTGACGGCCATTGATCCCTGGTACCTCCATAATCTCAAACAGCTCGTCACCCTGGAAAAAGAGGTCAAACAGAAGGGTTTTACCGGGCTGTCCGGCCCTTTCCTGCGCAAATGCAAGCAGTTCGGCTTTTCAGACCAGCAGCTGGCATACCTCACCGGCACCTCTGAGCAGGACATCCGGCAGCTGCGGGAAAAAGAGGCCGTCATCCCTGTCTATAAAAGGGTGGACACCTGTGCCGCCGAGTTTGAATCCTATACCCCCTATTATTACTCGACCTATGAGGTTGAAGATGAGTCCAGCGCCTCTGAGCGGCGCAAGGTCCTTATCCTGGGAGGCGGGCCAAACCGTATCGGCCAGGGTATTGAGTTTGACTATTGCTGCGTCCATGCCTCTTTTGCCCTCAAGGAACTGGGTATCGAGTCGATCATGGTCAACTCCAACCCGGAAACCGTCTCCACTGATTATGACACCTCGGACAAGCTCTATTTCGAGCCCCTGACCCGCGAAGATGTCCTTAATATTATTGAGAAAGAAAAGCCGGAGGGGGTCATCGTCCAGTTCGGCGGCCAGACCCCTCTCAATCTGGCCGTACCCCTGGCCAAGATGAATGTCCCCATCCTGGGCACCACTCCCGACGCCATCGACAGGGCCGAGGACCGGGAACGTTTCCAGCAGTTTCTCCAGAAGCTCGGCCTGCGGCAGCCGGCCAACGACACGGCCCGCACCTACGAAGAGGCCCTGGAGATCGCCAGGAACATCGGCTACCCGGTTGTGGTCCGCCCTTCCTATGTCCTGGGCGGCCGCGCCATGCGCATTGTCTATAATGAAAATGATCTCAAGAGATATATGATCGAGGCGGTGCAGGCCTCCGCCGACCACCCCATCCTCATCGACAAATTCTTAAAAGACGCCATTGAGATTGACGTAGACGCCATCTCGGACGGGGAGAGCACTATTATCGGCGGCATCATGCAGCATATTGAAGAGGCGGGTATCCATTCCGGTGATTCGGCCTGTGTCCTGCCGGCCCACGGTCTCAAGGCCGCCATGGTCGAGGAGATCAAAGAGGCGACCCGGGCCATGGCTGCCGAGCTCGGCGTTATCGGCCTGATGAATGTGCAGTATGCCATCAAGGATGAGACCCTCTATATCCTGGAGGTAAACCCCAGGGCCTCCCGCACCGTGCCCTTTGTCTCCAAGGCTACCGGTGTTGCCTTGGCCAAGCTGGCCACCAAGGTCATGATGGGTGCCAAGCTCAAAGATCTGGGCCTGACCACGGAGATGGTGGTGAGCCATTATGCCGTTAAAGAGGCGGTCTTCCCCTTTGATCGTTTTGAAAATGTGGATACCCTGCTGGGGCCTGAGATGAAATCCACCGGCGAGGTGATGGGCCTGGATGATTCCCTGGGTCTCGCCTTTGCCAAATCGCAGATCGCCGCGGGCCAGCCCATTCCGGAAGAGGGCACCATCCTGATCTCCGTCCGCGACAATGACAAGGTTGCCATTCTGCCGGTGGCCAAGGAGCTTGCGGAACTGGGCTTCACCATTATCGGCACCAAGAGCACGGCCAAATTCCTCAATGATTATGGCGTGGAATGCGAGAGGGTCTATAAGATATCCGAGGGCCGGCCCCATATTTTAGACAAAATCCAGGACCATGGCATCCAGTGGGTCATCAACACCTCTCTGGGCACCAGGACCACGGAAGATTCCTTCAGTATCCGCCGAGCCGCCATTGACCACCATCTGCCCTACACCACCACCATTGCCGGGGCCGTGGCCATGACCATGGCCATTGCCACCCTGCGGCAGCAGGATCTCCAGGTCAAATCGGTCCAGGAATATTTCCAGACCAGCTAAAAACAGCCCGTTGATAAAGAGGTGCAGCGCCGCCTCTCCCCCTGGGCGCGACAGGGAAATAAATTGCAATCTCCGAGCAGGATGATTACTTTCGTCATTCACTAAATGATTAAATCCCTTTCTGGCAAACCCACCTCAAGGAGCCTTCGTTGAATAATTTTTACAAAAACATCTCCATGTGGCTGCTTATCGGCCTGGCCATGGTTTTTCTTTTCCAGATGTTTAATACTCCCCGCCAAGGCGCGGAAACATTAAGCTACTCAGACTTTCTGGCCCGGGTAGAATCCGGCGCTATCAGGAAGGCGACCATTCAGGGTGATGAGATTACCGCCACCTCTGACGGCCAGGAATTTAAAATCATCTCTCCCCTTAACGATGTGGAGCTCTGGTCCATCCTCCGCGAGTCAGGGGTGGAGGTGAACGTCAAGCAGGTGGAGAAGCCTCCCTGGTACATCACCATTCTGGCCAACTGGTTCCCCATGCTCCTGCTCATCGGGGTCTGGATCTTCTTTATGCGCCAGATGCAGGGAGGGGGCGGCAAGGCCATGAGCTTCGGCAAAAGCCGCCATCGTCTTCAAGAAGGCGAAGATACCCATGTCACCTTCGATGATGTTGCCGGAATCGAGGAGGCCAAGGATGATCTTTCCGAGATCATTGATTTCCTCAAAGATCCGCAGAAATTCACCAAACTGGGGGCCCACATTCCCAAAGGCGTCCTGCTGGCCGGCCCTCCAGGGACCGGCAAGACCCTGCTGGCCCGGGCCATAGCCGGCGAGGCCAAGGTCCCCTTCTTTTCCATTTCCGGTTCCGATTTCGTGGAAATGTTTGTGGGCGTGGGCGCCTCCCGGGTCCGCGACCTGTTCAATCAGGGCAAAAAAAATGCCCCCTGTATCATCTTTATTGATGAAATCGATGCAGTGGGCCGCCATCGGGGCGCCGGTTTGGGCGGCGGCCATGATGAGCGGGAGCAGACCTTAAACCAGCTCCTGGTGGAGATGGATGGATTTGAGACCAATGAAGGCGTCATTCTGGTGGCCGCCACCAACCGCCCTGACGTCCTTGATCCCGCCCTGCTCCGTCCTGGTCGTTTTGACCGCCAGGTTATTGTGCCCATCCCCGATGTGGGCGGCCGGCAACAGATCCTTGAGGTCCATGCCAAGAAACTGCCCCTGCACCTGGATATCGACTGGCTGGTTATCGCCCGCGGCACCCCTGGTTTTTCCGGGGCAGACCTGGAAAACCTGGTGAATGAGGCGGCCCTGAAGGCGGCCCGGGCCAACAAGACCCAGGTCAACATGTCCGATCTGGAAGAGGCCAAGGACAAGGTAATGATGGGTGCGGAACGCAAGAGCATGATCATCACCCCCCAGGAAAAAGAGATCACCGCCTATCATGAAGCGGGCCATGCCCTCATTGCCCGGCTCCTTCCCGACACCGACCCTGTCCACAAGGTCACCATTATTCCGCGGGGCCGGGCCCTGGGCCTGACCATGCAGCTGCCCATTGAGGAAAAATACAGCCATACCAAGAGCTTCCTGATCAATACCATCTGTATCCTCCTGGGGGGCCGGGTTGCGGAAGAGCTTATTTTCAATGAAACAACCACGGGCTCCGGCAACGATATAGAACGGGCCTCCACCCTGGCCCGGAAAATGGTGTGTGAATGGGGGATGAGTAAAGAATTGGGTCCCCTGGCCTTTGGCAAAAAGGAAGAACAGATCTTCCTCGGCCGTGAGATTTCCCAGCATCGCGACTACAGTGAATCCACCGCAATGCAGATAGATGACGAAGTGCGAAGGATGATTCTGGAGGCCAACTCCAAGGTCTCCTCTCTGCTGCAGGAGTATATGCCCGCCCTCAAGGAAATGTCCGCCTTTCTTCTGGAACAAGAAACCATCAACGCCGAAGAGCTCAACAATATGCTGGAAAAACATGGGATAGCGCCGTCACCAAAGCACGCCCCCGCTCCTGCCCAGCAGAAGACTCCCGCTGCCCCTGCCGAACCCACCGCCCCAGCAGAGCCGGAGGAGGCGGAAGGCGCCCCTGCCCCGGCAGCAGAGGAGCCCACTGAGAAAAAAGAGTAAAGATTGACGTGATCATCACCACCCCCCACCACACCCTGGATCTCGGCGCCAGGGTCCATGTCATGGGCATCCTTAATGTGACCCCTGACTCCTTTTCCGATGGCGGCACTCTGGACCATGACCGCCTCCTGGTGACCCGGGTGGCGGATATGGTGGCGGCTGGAGTGGATATCCTCGACATCGGCGGCGAATCCACCCGACCAGGGGCGGCCCCTGTTTCCCTGGCGGCAGAGATAGAGCGGGTCATTCCTGCCATAGAAACCATACGCCGCCGCTTTTCCACCCCCATCTCCGTCGACACCAGCAAGGCCGAGGTCGGCCGCCTCGCCCTGGAGGCCGGTGCTGATATCATTAACGATATCAGCGCAATGCGCTTTGATCCGGCCATGCTGCCCCTGGTGGTGGCCACGAAGGTGCCGGTCATTATCATGCATATGCAGGGCATACCAGGCACCATGCAGGAAAGGCCCCATTACACGGATGTGGTGGCGGAGATCAAGGCGGAACTCCGCCAGTGGCTGGACCATGCCGAGACGCAAGGCCTGAGCCGCAGCAAAATCATCATTGACCCGGGCCTGGGTTTTGGCAAAACCGTGGACCACAATCTCTCCATCCTGAAACATATCCCCTCTTTTACGGAGCTGGGCTGTCCCGTGCTCATCGGTCATTCCCGCAAACGTTTCATCGGAATCCTGGTGGGCGAAAAGGATGCCGCCCGATTGGACGTGGGCACAGCAGCCATTTCCGCCCTCTGTGCCCGTTCAGGTGCGGCCATTCTCCGTGTCCATGATGTGGGCAAGACGGTGCAGGCGGTCAAACTTGCCCGGTCCATAGAAGCCGCTCTTTAGGCTCCGTGCCCGCCGCTCTGAGCCAGCACGATTTGGTAATGAGATTAATATATGCAATTTATGCCGCTCCAAACAGGTCATGCCTGGTGACACCAAGGGTATTTTTAATAATATTTTGACGGGGCTGCCGCCATCTCCTTGAACGATAAAATAAAACGGTACCAATTTTACAACCGCAGCCGCAAGGAACGGGCTATTCAATTTAATGCCCGCTCCTCCACCCTCTTCTTCAAGGTCATCCCCTTTCTCCTCCACTGTAACTATCCAGATCTTCCGGGTTTTATTGATGATCCTGATTGCAAGTACGGCATCTACCACTTTCAGCCCGACAGATTCCTCGACTCCTCTCTTTTCCGGCGTTATTTTCCTGAATCCACCGCCCTCAGCATCAAAACGCCTTCCCCCTATGCCTCTGCGCCCTATATCCACTCCTTAAAAACCATCGGCAGTATCGGCACCATTGCCCAGACCGCCAAATCAGATTGCGATTACTGGGTTTCGGTTCGTTATGCGGATCTGGGCGAAAAGGGAGAGGAACTCCTTACCCGGAAATGCCGGCTCATCTCCGCATGGGCGAAAAAGAAGGGATTTGAGGCCCATTTTTTTCTGATGGATATAGAGCAGACCCGGGAAAACAGGTTTACCTCCCATGCAGAGGAGGAGTCTGCCGGTTCAGCCCTGAAACTTCTCTTAAAAGATGAGCTTTTCCGTACCCATATCCTGGTGGCGGGCAAAATGCTGCTCTGGTGGCTTATCCCCCCCGGTCTCAGCCATGATGCGTATCTGCAGCATGTCCGGAAACTCGTGGCCGACGGCCTCAATATGGAGAACTACATCGACCTGGGCTATCTTTCCGGCATTCCCAGGGCGGAAATATTCGGGGCCTGCCTGTGGCAGCTCAACAAGGCCCTGGACAGCCCCTTTAAATCAGTGATCAAATTCGCCTACCTGGAGCTTCTTCTTAATAAGGCGGATACCCTGCCCTTCTTTTCCTCCAAGATAGTAAGGATGGTCACCTTCCCCGAGCTCCTGCCCGAAGGTGAGCCCCATCTGGAGCTCACCGCCATTGATCCCTACCTCCTGCTGGCCCGCGACCTTGTCGCCTTTTACCAGCAGACCTCGGCCGTGTACAAAGATGACAATCTTATCAGGGAATGCCTTTTCCTGAAAACCCTGGAGGGCATGAAGTCTCAGCAAAAGGGTCCTCAGCTGCAAAGGACCATGGACCTGATGAGCAGCTGGAATCTTTTGCCGCCCCACATGGAAGATTTTCTGCATATCAGCACCTGGGGATATAATGAGCTGCTGGCCGCCGGGGTGGAAGTGCATAACTATCTGCTTTCCACTTACAAGAGACTGCGCCTGCTCATTGCCGCTGCCGAACAGCAAGGGGTCGAGCACACCATCACCCAGCGCGACATCTCCGTGCTGGGCCGCAAGCTCTTCACCTTCTATGAAAACAAGCCCCATAAAATCGAATACATACGCAGTCTGTCCCGGGACATCATGTGCCAGAAGGCCATCACCTTCCATATCACCAGATCTGAGGGCAAGATCTCATTCTATGCCTTTCAGGGAGAACAGAGCAGTGATTCCATACGGCAGAACAGGGAACTGCAGATCCGCAGGGAGACAAATATCATCACCCTTATTGCCTGGCTGGTGGTCAACGGCATTCTCCAGAAATCAACGGAAATCCATCTGGCCGACAATCTCCTGCAGATACATCTCCCGGATATCCAGGCCCTGGCAGACCAGCTCATCCTCCAATTCCCGCTGATCAACTTTTCGAAAATAACGGCCACAGAGCTGCTCAAGAAGGAGCGCATCATCCAGGCCCTGGCCGTCATCAATTTTCTCAAACTGCCCATCAGAGGGGAAAAGGAGCTGCACAGCTCCATCATTACCGTCAACAATTATGGGGAACATACCATTCATCACTATACCACCCTGACCCAGCTCAAAAATGCGTTCAGACAATTGCTGACCAGCCATTATGTCAGCCGCTGGAACCATAATCTGGAGGTCTTTATTCCGACCCAGCCGGAGAAATATTATATTGAAGAGATGATCAAGAAATGAAATCCGTAAAGACAAGGGTCATCCTCTACCATTCCATACTCTGCCCCCGCTGCCATCTGGCAGGCCGGGCCCTGGCCGGGCTCAAAGAGGATTTTCCTGGCCTGGAAATCAGCCGGGTGGAGGTGACCCTGCAGCCGCTCACCGCCCTGGCGGCCGGGGTCCGCATGATCCCTTCTCTTGTGGCCGGCACCCGGAAATTGAGCGGCATCATGCTCAGCAAGACGCAAATCAGGGCCTTTCTCAACCAGCTTTAGCAGCCCGTTGAAAAAGGTAGCGAGCGCAGCTGAGGCAAGGCGTAAGTACCCCTTGAGGGTGAAAAATGAGGCGAAAAAGTACCACAAGGGTAT
>JAVLBA010000076.1:0-10529 GCA_031581485.1 Desulfurivibrionaceae bacterium
CCTTAATTTTCGAATAGGTAACGTGGCCCGACCCCAGTTGACCCCAGTTGAAGGCTTTGTGACGCCGGTGACTGTTGGCAGGTAGGTGAAAAACTACTGCACCCCCAGGGCTCTTACGCCTTGTCTCAGCTTCATTCGCTACGTTTTTTCAACCAGCCTGACTTTGGGGTTCCTGCTTTAAATTGTATGTATCTCAGGTTCGTTCAGGCCGGCATCATCTCTCATCGATTTCAGTGCTGTTACTCTTTGATCAGCTTTTCGAGCCACTCCACTCCGAAGCGCACCCCAAAACCTTGCACGTCTGTGGGGATGTGGGCCAAACCGCCCTTATGGGTACCGGAGGAAGCCATGTCCACGTGTATCCACCCGATGTCTTTGCCAACGAAACGTCCAAGCAGACGTGCCGCATAGATGTGATCGCCCGGCCCTGTTGTTCGGCATTGCAGGGTGTCTGCAACTTTTGACTCCAGGTCCTCATCGTAATCGTCTTCATAAGGAAACGGCCAGACTCGCTCACCGCAATGCTCTCCGGCCTGGATGATGGGCTCCACCCAGTCACGGCGATTGGTTATGGCGCCGGCCATCCGTTGCCCCAGAGCGGTTACCACCGCCCCCGTCAGCGTTGCATAGTCAATGATTGCCCGAGGTTTACCTCGAGAGACCAGCGCCAATGTATCGGAAAGAACCATTCTTCCCTCGGCATCGGTATTTATCAGCTCAATGGTGGTCCCATCCAGCGCAGTGATGACGTCGTTGCATTTCACGGCCCGGGACCCGATGTGGTTTTCGGCAAGGGCGAGCCAGCAATCCACCGGTTGGGATAATTTGAGGCGGGAAATGGCCAGAAATGCGCCAAGCGCAACGGCACTGCCCTGCATGTCGCCGTGCATGCCGAGCATGCTGCCTTTCACCTTCAGGTTACTGCCGCCGGTGTCGAAACAGATCCCTTTGCCCACCAGGGCAAGTGGCTTGCCTTCAGCGCCGTCGGGGCGGTATTTCAGGTGAAGTATGCCCGCGTCTCTCACTGGGCTTGCTGCAACAACGGAGAGGAATGCCCCGGCGCCAAGTTGTTCCAGTTCGTCTCGGTCGTAGAAATGGGTCTCCCAGCCTTCCTTTTTCGCGAGGGACTCGGCCAACTCCCGATAAATGCCCGGGGTCAGATAGTTGCCTGGCAAATGAGCCAGCCATCGGGCCAGGTTGTTGCCTTCAGCCGTTGCTTCAACGTGGTTGAAGTCTGCATGTTTAAATCCAGTACCGTAAAAGTGGATGGCCTCAAGCGTTTTTGGCTGAGGCGGGGTGCCCGAAATGCGCGGCAACTGGAACAGGTCTGCATGTGCTGCAGCCAGAAGTGCCTCTGCCATAACGCGGGCAGAAACATCATCATCCAAAAGGGAGATGACTGTCAGTTTCGATGGCCGTTCTGCCAACAACGGCCCAATGACTTTACGGGCCAGAGTCAAGGCTTTGAAAGTCGATATAGTCTCGGAGACAGAGACAGCTGCGGTACGACCACCATGAGGTGTGGAGAAATGCACCGGGTTTTCGGTCTCCGGATATCTCGAGAGCGTCTTTGTCAGAAAATCACCCCAGGGTATCGTTGCGATTGCGCCGCGATCCGCTTTGGGGAACAGAATGACAATGCCTGTTGTGGGCTCGAAATCCCAGGAGACGGGAGTGCCTTCGTCGCTGCCTATCAGTATCTCATGTAACTCTGGAAGTTCCGGTTTCATAGGTATATTCCTTGTGAATTATTTGTACATTTGAGAAAAGTATAGTTGGTTTTCTGACTTGGAAGAAACTAAAATGTCCAGTGTTGGCTGGCGAATATTTTTTTTCCAGGTCTCCTCTGCTTTTTTGGAGCTTTTCTCAACATGATGAATTTCACTAACCCGGTGGGATCAGGAACCCTCTGGTTTCATAATCTGACGACTGCAGATGGAACGCCCGTTGCTTACGACCCCCAGGCGCGTGCTTTCCTTCCGATGCCGCCATTCTGCGCAAACCGTGCCATTATCGGTTGTAACTGGATTGCCCCTGAAGAGGGCGCGTTCTGCCGCTCCTGTGCCATGACTGCCCTGGCACCTGATCCTGAAATACCCAATGCCATTGCCCACTGGGCTGAAACCGAAGCGGCAAAGCGCTGGGTGATTGACAATCTGGGCCGTTGGCACTGGTTCCGACCGGAAGATCCGGGCACCACGCCATTTTTTCATATGCTCGCCGATGGGCATATGCCAGCGGCGATGGGGCATGGTGACGGAGTGGTCACCATAAGCGTATCTGAGGCTGACCCGGTGGTGCGTGTGTCTCGCAGAGAGGCTCTGGATGAGCCGTATCGCACCATGATCGGCCATATGCGCCACGAAATTGCCCACATGCTCTGGTGGCGGTTGAGTTTGCGAGAGGACTTTCTCGCGGCGTTCCGGGAAATGTTCGGAGACGAGCGGGCCGACTACACGTCAGCGATGCAGAAACATTACGAACAGGGTCCACCCGAAGGCTGGGAGCAGCTTTACCTGACGTCATACGCATCCACACACCCTCACGAGGACTGGGCGGAGACGGCGGCACATCTTTTACATCTGACCGATATCACCGACAGTTTTGTAGCATCGGGGCTCGTGTCGCCCGAAATGCCCGGACACAATTGGGACCCCTATGCCGAGCCTGATACTGCTTTGCTGGTACATGTGGCCTCCGCTCTCGTGATGCGAATCAATCACATCAACCGATCCATGGGGCTATCGGATGTTTATCCGTTTGTGCTGTCTGAGACTGCGCACCGAAAACTGGCGTTTGTGCACGATTGGTTGCGCCGCGGCGCCCAGGGGCGTTGATCTCAGGACGTTTGTGGCTTTATGTGCCGGGATTCCGGCGGAATTCCGGTGACATCATGCGTGATGCATTAAATTCATTATTGTCCGATAATGTCCGTTAACCCCGATAGTTCCTTGCTTTCGGGGTTTTCTTTTGTCCGGTGTTGTCCGGTTTTTTCTCTCCTTCGCCTTAAACTCGGGGCTGTCTGATTTCTTCTTTTTTATCTCGCGCATCATTGCTCTTTCTTTATAGATTATATAACTAACCCACACAGTTGGTAACTACACAGCAACTAACCTTACTGATGGAGTCAAAAATGAGAAACTTCCTCACATCTGTTCTTTTCATGTTCACTTTACTCCAATTCATCCTCTCTCCTGCCTTTTCAGCTGAGTACACCAGCAGCCTCAAGGACCAAAAGAAAATTTCTGTCACCATCTACAACCGGAATTTAGCACTCATCAAAGACTCCCGGTCAATAACACTGCCTAAAGGGCAAAACATACTTGCTTTCACGGAGGTCAGTGGCCAGATAAAACCTGAAACAGCCCTGCTTAGCAGCGACAACCTCCAAGTTTTAGAACAAAACTTTGAATTTGACCTTTTGACTCCGGCTTCTTTGCTGGAAAAATATGTCGGCCGAGAGGTTACTGTTATAAAGGTACATCCAACAACCGGCGAAGAAAGTTCAGTGAAGGCCAAGGTGCTCAGCGCAAATAACGGCACAGTTTTACAGATCGGCAACCAGATTGAAACAGGCGTTCCAGGCAGACTGGTCTTTGACAACGTGCCGCGGAACCTGCGAGACCGCCCGACCTTGACTATGCTTATCGAAAGCCGGACTGATGAATTGGAGGATGTTGAGTTAAGTTATCTCACCACAGGACTTGGCTGGAAGGCGGACTATGTGGCCGAGCTTAATGAAGGTGATACAGCGCTTAATATGAGTTCATGGGTCACTTTGACGAACACGAGCGGTGCCTCCTACCGGAACGCTTCCCTGCAACTGGTTGCTGGAGATGTGAACCAGGTCCAACCTGAGCGTGTAGGTCGACCGGAGTATAGAGCGGCTCTCATGCAGAAAGAGGCGGTGGCCGATGGTATGGCAGAAGAGCAAATGTTTGAATATCATCTCTACACCCTCGACCGTCCGACAACCATCGGCGACAACCAGAAAAAACAAGTATCCCTGCTTCAAGCTCAAAACGTCTTGTGTCGCAAAGAATTTTTATTGCAGGGCAACAGTCATTATTACCAAAAACAGTATGGAGAGATTGGCCAGAAAATGAAAGTTGCTGTTTATGTCGAGATTGAAAACAGGGTCAGCAACAACCTCGGAGTACCCCTGCCAAAAGGCGTGGTTCGGGTCTATAAAAAAGATTCACAGGAACGCTTGCAGTTTATCGGAGAAGACCGAATAGATCACACCCCTGAAAATGAGATAATCCGTTTAAAACTTGGTGATGCCTTTGATATCACGGCAAACATGAAACAGGTCGATTTTAAAAAACTTTCCGGATTTTCGAGTTACAATTACGTCTATGAAAGTGCCTTCCGCATTGAACTGAAAAACGGCAAAAAAGAAGCCGTCACGGTTAAGGTGGTCGAACCTGTTCCCGGCGATTGGCAAATGATCGCTGAATCCCTCCCCCACGAGAAGCTGACAAGTAATATGGCAGGATGGCAGGTTCCCGTTCCCGCCCTCGGTTCGACAGTGTTGACATATAGAGTCCGGGTTCGATATTAGGAGAGGGAGCACCGTGGGCGATCTTGCAACGGAATTCCGGGGGCAGCATACGTAATACACGGGATTTCCGGAGCTCCATGGCTTCACGAATCATCAGGACCACTGTCACAGCCGACCTGATCCGCTGTCATGACGAAACAGAGGTTCCCTCAGGCGTGCGAGAAATTTTTCCACCGGTAGAAAAAGTGCGCAGGCAGATGGTGCGCAAGATGGTATGTAAGGCAGGTGGTGCGCAAGATGGTGCGCCTGAGAGGCTCGGACCAAATCAATGTTATGTTTCGTGAGAAAATTAATTATAGGAATTCAATATGGGGCAAGCAAAAAGAAGAATGATGTCAGGGGAAATGGATCTTTGGTTTCATGGTACCAATGAGTTTTTTTCTAGTTGGCTCTTGCCGGCCCCTTTATCTGCCGGCAACACAGGATTACTTTCACATTCCTTTATCTCACTGTCGAGAGATAGAGCCTTAGCAGTGGGTGCCGGGGATATCGCCGGCGGCCTGTGCAGTGCCACATTGACAAAAAATGCGCGGGTGCTTGATTTGAGAAAGAAATCGCCGGATTCCATGCAACACTGGGAGATGGTCCGGGAAACGGAATTTGGCCAAAAGCATCCTCTGGTCTCCGATTATAATAGCTGGGAAAAGGGCTGTCAGAGTGGTGAAATTTTGATTTTCAGAACGGAAGATCAGCAGTATGAGGACAAACTGCTGAAAGCCGAAAAAATAGTTAAATCAACTTCAGGGTATACACTGCAAGAAAGGCAAAAAGCCTTTTTAGATGTCCAAAATTTCCCACGAGAATGGATAGAAAGCGTCATAGCTCCTGGAAAACAACTGGGCTATGATGCTGTTATTTGCTCAGAAATTGATAGAACTCGGGCTTCTGGACGCAAGACATGCACAAATCTCTATGTCTTCAGCACCAATGTCATTTCAGCCCCCAGCTGGATACAAAAACCGGATATGCTTGCCTATGAAATGGCAATCAAAGAGCTGAGAAGAAGTGACCTTTTTTCCACCAGTCCAAACTAACGGTAATCCCCCATTTTTAAATCTGTTTTTTTTGAGAATGTTCAGAAAACCCGCGACCTGCAGATCAGGTTTGCGGGTTTTTTGTTTCCCCCGCCTCAGGGGAGGCATCGCCCCGTCCTGGGCCTTGCTTCAGGGGGAAGAATGATTGGGGTGTAAAGAACGATTCTTCAGGGCACCCGGGAAAAGCGATTTTGTATCGCTATCTTCTTCTTGGGCCCAGGGCGCACATTTGGGCAACAGAAGGAGGCCGGGGAGGGCGATGAGGGAGCAGAAGAGGAAAAACCAGAACCAGCCCAGGGAGCTGGCAATATAGCCGCTGGATGAGGCCAGGATGACGCGGGGGATACCCATGATGCTGGAGAGGAGTGCATACTGACTGGCACTGAATTGTTTGTTGGTCAGTCTGGCCATGTAGGCGATAAAGGCAGCGGTCCCCATGCCGGCACTGCAGTTTTCAGCAGCCACCACCAGGGCCAGCCAGCTGAGGTCTGCTCCTTTGAGGGCCAGCAGGGAAAAACCCGCGGTGGAGATCATCTGCAGAAGGCCAAAGATCCACAAGCCCCGGCTGATGCCCAGGCGCATGATGAAGATGCCGCCCAGGCCTGCCCCCACAATGGTGCCCCAGAAGCCAAAGAGCTTGACAATGGCGGCAATCTCACTCTTGGAAAAACCCACGTCGAGATAAAAGGGCATGGTCATGGTCTGGGCCAGAGTGTCACCTAATTTATAACAAAGAATGAAGAGGAGGATCCAAAGCACCTTGGGTCGCTGGAAGAATTCCGCGAAGGGAGCAAGGATGGATCCTTGTCTGTAGGGGGTGGCGGGATGGATTCCCTCTGGTTCTGAGCAGGAGAGGGTAAGAAACAGGCCGGGCAGCAGGCAGCAGGCCACGCTCAAGAAGGTGAGCTGCCAGGAAAAAAAATCTGCAATAAAGAGCCCGCCTGAGGCGGTAATAAGCATACCCAGGCGATAGCCGTAGACATAGTAGGAGGAACCAAGGCCCAGTTCGTGGTCCTGGAGATCTTCGCGCCGAAAGGCATCAATGATACTATCTTGGCTGGCGCTGAAAAAGGTAATGGCGGTGGCCAGCGTGATGAGAAGCACCAGGCCGCCGGGCCGCTGACCTGGGTTGCTGAAGCCAAGGGCGCTGATGGTGAGGATGAGCCCTATCTGGGTTACCAGGAGCCAGCCGCGGCGGCGGCCCAGGAAGGGCAGGCTGATATAGTCAAAGAGGGGGGCCCAGAGAAACTTCAGGGAGTAGGGCAGGCCCACCAGGGCAAGAAGGCCGATCTTCCCCAGGGATATGCCGCTCTCGCTGGCCCAGGCCTGCAACAGGGTTATGGTGACCATCAGGGGCAGGCCCGAGAGGATGCCCATCAGAAAGGAGAGGCAGAGGGGTTTGCTGAAAAGCTGATGGGGCATCATCATTTTATGCCTGATCCTGAACAGAAATAGAACATAGCTTGCCTTTTAGTTGGCCTGAGCTGAAAAGCCGGGTGGCTGATCATTTTAAAGAAGAGGCGGACGGCTGAGGCCTTGATAACATATAGTTTGTGTATCTTGCTGATGTTGGGTATTTTGGAGGAGATTCATGTTGTGTTGCTTGAGGGGGAATGCTATATTTTTCCATATCTTGCATAGGGGGCACATTGAAGGCGCAGTCTCTAAACTCTTTTAAACAGAAATTTAATTATGACGGCCGGATTCTGGCAGGTCCCTATAGTCAGGCGTTGAAAAAACGGCTGGTCAAGGCCATGCATCATCTTGATGCCCTTGAACAGTTCGGCTCCCCTGTTATTCCTTATATAGCGGCTTGGCGACCAGATGACAATTATATCTGGTACGAGTATTGCGGCAAGCGTTTTCATGATTTGCTGGGCACGGCAACGTCCAAGCTGGCCGCGAGCTTTCGTGAACAGATTGTCAGCCGCTATCTCTATCGTTACCAGGGCAATCCCCTTGCCCTGGTCAAGGTTACCCGTGATAAAAAACAGCTGGATCGTCTGCGGCCCGGTCTGCGGCGCCTGGTCACGCGCGGCGGTGAATCCGAGGCGGTGTACAAGGTTGTGGTGGATGGCAAACCCCTTTGGTTGAAAGATCTGGCCAAGGTGGAGATCTTTGTGGAGGATAATATCATTCTCTCCTGGGGATCCCTTATTGATGTCAGCAGTGAGATGTGCCTGGAGGAGGCCCTGCAGGCGGCTCAGCAGGAGCTCAATGCCCACAAGGAAAATCTTGAAATCCTGGTGGGCAAGAGAACCCGCGCCTTGCACAAGAGCCAGTTGGATGTCTTGTCTCGCCTCACGCGAGCCCTGGCCTGCCGGGATGACGAGACCGGTCTGCACGGCAAGCGGCTGCGGGCATACAGTTCCATCATCGGCGCTGCCATGGGGCTTAATAAGGGGCTGCAGTGGGCCCTGAGTCAGGCCGTGCCCATGCATGATGTGGGCAAGGTGGGCATTGCCGATGCCATTCTTCTGAAGAAGGGGCGACTTACCTCCTCTGAATTTGACGTCATTAAAACGCATTGTCAGTTGGGTGCCGACCTCCTTCAGGGGGGAGATTCTAAACTGCTCCAGGTAGCCCGGGTGGTTGCCCTCACCCATCATGAACGGTGGGACGGTTCCGGCTATCCCCACGGCCTGCAACGGCAACAGATTCCTTTGGCAGGCCGGATAACCGCACTCTGTGATGTCTTTGATGCCCTCACCTCACCACGCTGTTATAAATCCACCTGGAGTTTTGATGACGCGGTGGATGAGATCGGCCGCATGCGTGATATCCATTTTGATCCACAAGTGGTGGACCTCTTCATGGCCAACCTGGCCAAAATCCGTCTTGTTACCAAAAAGAATGGCGAGGCCGAAAAGGCCGCCGGCCCAGGGCCCATCGGCTGCTCCGGCGGCAGCTGAAAAATATCCCTATCAGCCCGTTGAAAAACTACTGCGCTTGCTGATGCAGCGTCAAAATTCGGCTCAAAATGCTCATTTACCACATGTAAACTGCGCTTTTTCGCCTCATTTTTCCTTGCCTCAGCTGCGCTCGCTACCTTTTTCAACGGGCTGGTATGGCTGGTGATCTGCCGGGTCTGTGGCCGCACAGAGCCTCCTGATGTCGAGGCGGCTGATGCTGATCTGGCCCCGGGCCAGGACCGTTCCGTCTGAACCGGGAGAGGGGTCTTCAATATAGTGGGCCAGGGAGTGTTGAAATCGGCCGCCTCTCTCCTGAAAACATTGCTTAAGGCGGCTGTCGCCAATGGAGGTTTCCGTGATCGGCGCGCCAGGACCAGTTGTCTCCGGGAAATTGACGTTCCAGGTGAGGGGCTGACGCAGGAATGGCTCTTTGCCCCTCAGGTAGGCCCACACCCTTTCTATGTTGCTTTTGATCCGGACTCTGAGGCCGGCCAGTTCCCGGCCGGAGACCTCCCCGGCCTTGACAGCGGCACCATGAGCAAGATCCGGGAAGTCTTGCGAGAAGGCCAGCCCTGGTCTGGGCGGCTCAGCCACATTGGCATGCAGACAGGCGCCAATGGTCGCCGAACTGAGGATAAAGCCGAGGCCGGTATTCTTGCCGCAATTTACCCCGGAAATGACCAGATCAGGCCACTCCCCGTCGGCAAAGAGATTGTGCATGGCCCAGTCCACGCAGTCAGCAGGGGTGCCGTCCACCAGGGTCACCTGGGCGCCGGCAATCTCGGTCACCCTGGGGTTTATGGAACCATGGCCACTCATGGCGTGGCTTTTCCAGCTTTGCTCAGAATCGGGGATGGCTATCTTGAGGAGATCAATGCCCGGCAGAGCGGCCACGGTCTCTATGGTAAAGGCCAGGAGGGGTGAGCCCGGGCCGTCATCGTTGGTGAGGAGAATTTTCATTTTCTCAATATACCAGATCAAAACAGCCTGACCCAAAAAGATGGGGCAGCCCACAAGAAGAGCATTTCGGGGAATGCGGGGGCAGGGCTTTTTTATGGTCTCAGCCGCGGCCCGTTTCCCTCTGTCTCCTGTGTGGCAATGGCCCAGAAGGCCTGGATCTTGGGGTGCGTCATCTTCTTTTTGGCGGTGCAGATGCCGATGGAGAAGGGGGTGAGCTGGGGCGTGACATCAAGGATGCGGATCTGATTCTGCAGGGGACTTTTTTCAATCACCAGTTGGGGAACCACCCCCACGCCGCAGCCCAGGCTGACCATGGCGATGATGGCCTCGTTGCCTGCTACCTGCGCGTAGATATTGGGAAGGACCTTTTTGTCGCTGAACCAGCGCTCAATCCGATCGCGACTGAGACCCTGCTCCGCCATAATCACCGGTGTCTTGGCCCAATCGATCTCCTGCCCCTTTCTGACAATGGTTTCCGGGAAGCTTTGGGGCGCAATGAAGACCAGGGGCGTTTCCAGCATCCGCAGGCAGGAGAGCCCTTTGGGTTGTTTTCTGGGGAGGGCGGCAATGGTGATGTCCACCTCGTTGTTTAAGAGCTTGGACAGGGCCTGGGCCGCGTCCCCGGTCTGCAGATTGATGTGCACCGAGGGGTGCTTCTGGCGGAATATGCCCAGGATGCCGGGCAAGATGCTGTAGGCGGCTGTCACCGAACAGTAGAGCGTGATTTCGCCCCCCAGGAGGTTGTCGCCGGCCAGTTGGTTTTGCAGTTCCTGCCAGCGGCCCATGGCCTCTTCGGCATATTTCTTGAGGATCTCGCCGGCCGGGGTCAGGGAAACGCTGCGGTTGTCGCGGATAAAGAGCTGTTCCCCCACCTCCGCCTCCAGGCGCTGTACGGTGCGGGTGAGGGCTGAGGCCGTTATATTGCAGGCCCGGCTGCTGCGGCCGAAATGTAATGTCTCGCTGAGATGGTGAAAAAGTCGGAGTTCTCTGATATCCATTTTCTGCCTCTGCCTGCCATGGCCTTATACTGCCTAGTACTCCGTAAAACGTAAATGTACG
>JAVLBA010000077.1:0-10526 GCA_031581485.1 Desulfurivibrionaceae bacterium
GCCATTTCCCGGCGAACAGGGATCAATTATGCGCCGGCCTGGGCGCCGAACCAATCCTTTCTCATCGCGACCTTAAGCAAAGATGGTAATCCTGATCTGTATAAAATGGACCTAAGCGGTCACATCCAAAAAAGATTAACCGTCAATAACGGCATTAATGTCTCCCCCTCTTTCTCCCCGGACGGCAGCCAGATCGCCTTTGTCTCCGATCGTACCGGTGAGCCGCAAATCTATCTCATGGAGGTGACCACCGGCCGCACCCAACGTCTCACCTATGAGGGCAGAGAAAACACCACGCCCAACTGGTCTCCTGACGGTGAATGGATCGCCTATACCGGGTACGGCGATAACGGCTACCAGATTTACAAGATGAAGGCTCGTCCCGGGGGCACCCCCATCCAGCTCACCGCCTCCTGGGGCAGCCACGAGTCTCCCACCTGGTCGCCGGATTCGCGGCAGATCGCCTTTACGAGAACCAGAAATGGCGAAAGCAAGCTCTGCACCATAACCAGCGAAGGCCAGTGGCTGCAGGAGCTCTTCACCCTGGCCGGCAATCAATCAAGCCCCCAATGGTCGCAAAGGTTGAAATTTTACTAATTGTCAGGTAGGACCTTATTGATCCAGCAATCCACCTCAGCCCACCTAATGAATGTTATGATAAAGAAACTTTTCCTGCCCGCTCTTCTTCTTACCGTGGTTCCTCTTCTTTCAGGCTGTGTCACAGATCAGCAATTCCGGAATCTCCAATTCAACGTCCAGAACCAGGATAACCGGCTGGTGGAGATGGAACATCAGCTGGACCAGGTAGCAAGCGGCGGCACCAATGCCTCCCAATCCATGCAGAAACAGCAGGCCTCCATAGCTGCAGACATTGAGCGCCTCTCCACCGATATTCTGCAGATAAAGGGGCAGCTTGATGAAGCCAAACATGTGAGCAGGTCCTTGCAGGAGGACAATCTCCGCCTGCAGCAAGAACTGGACAACAGGCTGCTCAATCTTGAGGCAAACTTCCAGAGCAATGGCGCCAGGATTGCCGAACTCAAGGAAAACATCAGGGCCATCAAGACCCAGATGAGTGCAGAGGATGAGCAGCGGGCCCAGGAGGCATTACGGAGTGCCCAACAGGCGCAGAAAAGGGCTGCCGCCGCGGCAAAAGCCGCAGCCAGCGCCCAGGCCGCTACTGCCGTGACTCCCGCCACGCCGACCAAGGAGCTCACGCCGCGCCAGCATAAAGAGAAAAAGGAAGATGCGCCCGCCGCCCCCACGGTCAGCACCGCAAAATCCCCGACAGAGAGTCCCTCTGCCCCCACCACAGACAAAAGCCCGGCAGAAACAGTGTATGACCGCGGCCTCGGCCAGTACCGCAGTGATGACTACAAGGGGGCCATCAAAACCTTCACCTCTTTTCTCGACAGCCACAAGGAGCATAAACTGCTGCCCAATGCCCGTTACTGGCTCGGGGCCAGCCTTTTAAAGAATGGCGACTACAGCGGCGCGGTTCTGGAATTCCAAAATATCGTTGCCGATTACCCCGGTCACCCCAAGGCGCCTGATGCCTTGCTGCAACAGGCCAAGGCCTTTGAACATTTCGGTGATATAATGGTGCAGAAGAAACTGTACAAGGATGTGTTGACCTATTATCCAGACTCGGAACAGGCCAGCAAGGCCAAAGTGCTCTTGGAGAAACTCCAGTAGAAGGCCGCGGCCTTTCATCCTGGAGGAGGTCAAGCAAGGAAAAAACCTGTTATCTGTTTTGTCTGGTAACGGCCAATAAAAAAAGGCGTATTCACTTTGAAAAGTGAATACGCCTTTTTTATTGGACCAGCCGGGGAAAGAGCAGATCAGGGGGCAATTCCCATCTCTTTTTCCTTCTCATGCACGGCCAGCCTGGTTTTGATGGCAGTATCAGGAATAAGACTCATGGAATCGATGCCCAGCTCAACCAGAAAGGTGGCAAAATCGGGGAAGTCAGAGGGACCCTGACCGCAGATACCGATCTTCCGGCCCCGCCGTTTGGCAGTGGCAATAACCATGCGGATCATATCCTTTACCGCGTCATTACGCTCATCCGCAATACCGGCGATGATACCGGAGTCGCGGTCAAGGCCGTAGGTCAACTGGGTCAGATCATTGGAGCCGATGGAGAAACCGTCAAAGATGTCGGCAAAGGCATCGGCAGAGATAACATTACTGGGGATCTCACACATAACGTAGATCTCCAGACCGTTTTCACCCTGAACCAGGCCGCACTCCCTCAGGACCTCGATCACCTTCTTGCCCTCTTCCGGTGTCCGGCAGAACGGCACCATGAGCTTGATGTTGTTGAGTCCCATGTCGTTGCGGGCCTTTTTCAGGCCTTCGCACTCAAGCTCAAAAGCGGGCCGATATTTAGGATCATAATAGCGGGAAGCACCACGCCAGCCGATCATGGGATTTTCTTCCTGGGGCTCATAGAAATGGCCGCCCACCAGATTGGCGTACTCGTTACTCTTGAAGTCAGAAAGACGGACAATCACATCCTTGGGATAGAAGCCGGCGGCAATACGGCCAACCCCCTCGGCAACCTTGTCGATGAAAAACTGTTTCTTGTCGGCATAGGCACCGGTGCGCTCCTCGATTTTCTTGGCCACGGCCTGCTTCTCAGGATCATCGGAGTTTTTCAGCTCCTCGTAATTCATGAGAGCAAGGGGATGAATACCGATATGGGAGTTGATAATGAACTCCTCACGGGCCAGGCCCACCCCGTCATTGGGGATCTGACATTCGGTGAAGGCCTTTTCAGGGATCCCGACATTCATCATGATCTTGGTCTTGGTCTCAGGCACCTCGCCCAGATCGAGCGTCTCAATATCATAGGCAAGAATGCCGTTGTAGACATACCCGGTCTCGCCCTCGGCCGAGGAAACCGTGATATCCTGACCATCCTTGATCAGCTTGGAGCCGTTCTTGGTGCCGATAACGCAGGGGATGCCCAGTTCGCGGGAAATAATAGCGGCATGGCAGGTACGGCCGCCGCGGTTGGTGACGATGGCACCGGCGATCTTCATGATCGGTTCCCAGTCGGGATCGGTCATATCCGTGACCAGGACCTCACCCTTCTTGAAGGTGTGGATATCCTTGGCCTCATCGATGCAATGGGCAACGCCCTGGCCGATCTTGGTGCCCACGGCCAGACCCTCGACAATAACCGTACCGCCCAGCTCTTTGAGCTTATAGGTTTCCATGGTGCGCTTGGAGGCCTGGGAATGGACGGTCTCAGGACGGGCCTGGACGATAAAGAGGTTGCCGGTGCCCACCTTGACGCCATCACCGTCCTTGGCCCACTCGATATCCATGGCCTTGCCGTAATGGTCTTCAATGATACAGGCCCACCGGGCAAGCTGGAGAATTTCATCATCATTGACCACATAGGAGCTTTGTTCTTCAGGGGTGGTGGCGATATTGATGACCGGCTCAGCAGTGGCTGCATCATTGTCGTAGATCATCTTGATCTCTTTGGAGCCCAGACGCTTGGAGACAATGGGACGCTTGCCCTCTTTCAGGGTCGGCTTAAAGACGAAATACTCATCAGGATCCACTGCCCCCTGCACGACGTTTTCGCCAAGACCCCAGGAGCCGGTGACAAAGACGGCGTCCTGAAAACCGGATTCCGTATCAATGGAGAATATAACGCCTGAGGAGGCGGAGTCGGAACGAACCATCTTCTGGATGGTGATGGAGAGGTAGACGTCGAACTGACCATAGCCCTGGTGCTTGCGATAGGAGATGGCCCGGTTGGTAAAGAGGGAGGCAAAACATTTCCGGCAATTTTCAATGATGTTTTCATAGCCGTGGATGTTGAGATAGGTCTCCTGCTGGCCGGCAAAAGAGGCGTCAGGAAGATCCTCAGCCGTGGCCGAGGAACGGACAGCCACGTCAACATTCTTGCCATACTCGGCCTCCATCGTCTGGTACGCTTCAACAATGGCATCACGGAGATCAGCCGGGAATTTGGCATGACGAATGATATCACGGCATTTCTCCCCGCGCTCGGCAAGATTGCGCATGTCCTCCGTATCCAGATCGGCAAGGACCTCCTCGATCTCATCGGCGATACCCGCATGTTTCAGCAGATAACGATAGGCATAGGCCGTAATGGCAAAGCCATGGGGGATGGCGACACCTTTGGAGGTGAGATGTTGATACATCTCGCCCAGGGAGGCATTTTTGCCACCAACCAGGGGAACATCTTCAATGCCGATTTCATCAAACCAGAGGATGAGGGCCTCGTCATGCTTCTCTGCCATTTCGTCTACTCCTGAAAAAAGTTGAATTTATACAAAAGAGATATTGCTTAAAGATTGGCTAAAACAAAAATTATAGCGAGATGAAAAAAGGATGTAAAGCAGTGTTGCCAGCATGTGGAGAGATGGTGACAAAATCTCTTCTATCATTGAGAAAAGAATACCTTTCCTATAGCTAATCTCAGCCACCAGGTCAAGCCAAACCTTCCGAAACCATTGAGTTTTCAAGTGGCTGGGGCAGCTGGCCGATTCAAAAAAAAATAATCACAAATTTTTTTACTTTGTTTTCGGGAAGTTATAAAATGAATATTCCGGCTGCTCCCCTTACCCGGAAAGCATTAGCCTTTAAAGGCCTTTTTTCAGGTATTTTATTGCCAAGGCACCCCGAGTGAGGGAGGAACATAACTGCCTGCCCCCCCGGTTTTGCAGCCGCAGAGACACCCTGCTTTTGCAGCGATGACAACGACACAATAAGCCCCTTCTTTTTCCCCTCTTACTCATCAGGACAGTGCAATGACAGCAGAGCATGTAGAGCAACTTCTGGACCAATTAGAGCAGGGCGGTCATGCCGACCATGATTATTTCCAGGTCATAAAAGAGCTGGTGGTTCAACGCAACCAGACAGAGCCTGCTTCCGCCCCCCACCTCTTCTGGCAGCAGAAAATCGATCTTGTCTACGCCAAGGTTGCAGACGAAATCAAGACAAACACCAGCCCTCCCCTTTCCCCTGTAAAATTCGGCACTTCCGGCTGGCGCGGCATCATCGGCAAGGACATCAATGTCCACACCGTCAAACTGGTCACCCGGGCCATTGCCCAGATCTATCTCGATCTCCAGCAGAGTCAGGAACTGGCCGGCGACTTAGGGATCACCTCCCTGGATCAGGCTCGCAGCCGCGGTGCTGTCATCGGCTTTGATAATCGTTTCGGCAACCCTCTGTATGGCCAGGTTGCCTGCGACGTGCTCACCTCCCTGGGTTTTACCGTCTATTTTGCCGGCGAATCCACCACCGGGGTCCTCTCCGCCGCAGTGCTTGAGCTTGGTGCCGCCTTTTCCATCAATCTCACCCCCAGCCATAACCCCCTGGAATACGCAGGTTTCAAATATAACCCTGCTGACGGCGGACCAGCTGCCCATATCCTCACCAGCCGTATCACCGAACTGACCCAGACCTTTATCCAGCGCCAGGCCGACTTTGAACCAACTCCCAACCCAGCCCTGGTGAAAGAGTGTGACTCCCTGGCCCTCTGGCTGGCGCTCATCAAGAAAAACAGGCAGAGGCACGGCCTAGACTTTGAGGCCATCATGAAGAAGGTGGCCGCCAATGATAATGTCATCCTGGCAGTGGATTGTGTGCATGGCGCGACCCGGGTGCACCTGGACCGGCTCCTGGCCCTGGTGCCGCCGGAGAGGGTGGTGAAAATCAGAAACAGCCCTGACCCCACCTTCGGAGGAGTGGCGCCTGAACCTTCCACGGCCAATATGGCCCAGCTGAGGGCAGAATTAAACAGACGGCCCCAGCCCCTCAAGATCGGCGTCATCATGGATCCGGACGGGGACCGGATCCGCTTTACGGATGGGACCACGGACATAAACATGAATTTCTTCGGGGCCATGGCCTATCACTTTCTCCATGAGGAAAAGGGGAAGAAAGGCATGGTGGCCAAGACCGTTGCCACCAGCAATATGGCCAATGCCCTGGCCGCGGCCTTTGGGGAAGAGATTTTTGAGCCCAAGGTAGGCTTTAAGGAATTCAGGCCGGTGATAAACAGGGCCCTGGTCTGTTTTGAAGAGTCAGACGGCATCACGGTGATCGGCCACACCCCGGAAAAAGATGCCTACGTGGGCCTGGTCCTGGCCCTGGACATGGTCTTAAGCCGCCGCCAGAATCTGGGCGACTATCTGCAGGAGATCGCGCACCAATACGGTTTCTTTTTCCCGGCCAAAGACGGCGTAACGGTGAGCCGGCAGGGAGCGGCCCTCCAGAGGGACCTGGACCAGTTAAAGAAATATGGCAGGGGAAGCTCCCTGATGATTGGCGCTGAACAAAAAAAGATAACGGAGGTGATAGATATTGATGGCCTCAAACTCATTTTTGAGGATCAGAGCTGGCTGCTGATCAGGCCCTCTGGGACCGAGCCCAAGGTCCGTTTTTATGTGGAATCAAGGACGGAGAGCGGCAAGAACGACCTTTTTGAGGCAGCCAAGGCCATGCTGACGGAAATAGGGCTCCTCTAAAGGCCCTCTTCATGCTCTTTGTCGGGATTCAAGCGGGCCACACAGGCCTCAAGCCGCTCAATCAGGGTGTCCAGCTCGGGCTTGGTCACCTGATCATCGGCGCCCACGGCAATGCCCCTTTTTTTGAGAGAATCATTGATCATGGAGGAAAAGAGGAGCACCGGGATCTTGCTGTAGGCAGGATTCTGCTTCACACGCAGACAAAAATGATGGCCATCCATGCGCGGCATCTCCAGATCAGAGATGATGGCCAGAACCTTTTTGTCCAGTTCTCCGGCGTGGCGCAGCGCTTCTAGATATTCCCAGGCATCCTGGCCGTCTGGATGGGCCGAGACATGAAAACCCGCTTTTTTCAGGGTACTGCTCAGCTGCATCAAGATCACCCGGGAGTCATCGGCAATAACCACCTCTTTGGCATATTTTTCATCTATTAATGACGACTGTCTGTCGTCACGACTGGTGCGCATCACCATGGAGGGGTCAATCTCCGCGATAATCTTCTCAAAATCAATCATCTGGATGGTCTGGCTGCCGACCAGACAGATACCGGTGATGGAAGAATTGGCGGCAATGATCACCGGGGGAGGAGAGACCTGGCTCCAGGAGATGCGGTGCACCTTGTCGACCCCATGGGAAATAAACCCAAAGGCCTTGCCGTTGAGTTCCGCAACGATCACCACGCATTTGCGGTCAAACTCCGGGGAGTGGTCAACCTGATAGCCGAAATATTCACCTATATCCACCAGGGGAATGGCGGCGTTACGCAGCAGAAAGAGCCCCCGGACACAGACAGGACTGTTAATTACCTCTGTAATATCAGTGGGTAATGCCACCAGCTCACGCACCTTGGCCGCATTGATACCAAAGGTGTTTTTGGTGCGTTTACCGCTATCGGGGTCAACGAACTCGAGATAAAAGGTAATGATCTCCAGTTCGTTGGTTCCGGTCTCTAAAAGGATTTTCCTCTGGGCAGAACTCTCTTGCTGACTCATTTACAAAACTTCCTTCAAAGACTCTGGGCCTTTGTTGAGATAACACCAATTAGGGAGAAGCAGATCAATATGATCATAAAAGAGGCCTGAAGGGCAATACAGAAATGGGCTGACCTCAAAAAAAAGAAGTCAGTTCAGGGCGATCCGGAGGTGAGCATGGAGAGCCAGGTCGCCGCAAAGAGCGTGACGCTGATAAGACCATTCATGGTGAAAAAACTCATGCTGATATGGGAAAGATCCCTGGGATTGACAATGAGGTGCTGATAAAAGAGGGCCAGGCCGGCGATGGCCAGGCCGAGGAAATAAAAGATATTGAGATGGCAGTAGAGCCCGGTGTAGGCAAAGAAGAGAAAGGCCAGGGCGTGAAAGAGAATGGCCAGCCGCAAGGCCCCTGCCCTGCCGAACCGGGCCGGCATGGAGTGCAGACCGCGGGACTTGTCAAAATCCGCATCCATACAGGCGTAGACCGCATCAAAGCCCGCCACCCAGAAGAGAACAGCCATGGACAGCATCCAGGGGAATCCCGCCAGGGTGCCCTTGACCGCCACAAAGCCCCCCAGGGGCGAAAAGGCCAGGGCAACCCCAAGCACCACATGGCAAAACCAGGTGAAGCGCTTGGTGTAGGAATAGAACCAGGTAAGGCCCAGGGCCAGGGGTGAAAGCTGCAGGGTCAGGGTATTGAGCTGGGCACAGGCCGCGAAAAAAAGGATGGAGGCCAGCAGCACCATGGCCCAGGCCTCCACCTTCTTGATGTCCCCGGCCGGAATGGCCCGGCCGGCAGTCCTGGGGTTTTCCCGGTCAAAACGGGCATCGATAATGCGGTTAAAACCCATGGCGCTGGTCCTGGCCCCCACCATGGCCAGGACAATCCAGATCAAAACCCGGCCATCAGGCAGGCCACCTTCGGCCAGCCAGGCCCCCATGCCGGCAAAGGGCAGGGCAAACACCGTGTGCTTAAACTTGATCATCTCCAGGAATATAACGATTTTTTTCAGCATTTTTTTGTTTCTGTTGTCTGTTTTCTTCTTAGAATAAAGGCTTCAGCCAAGAGCTCCAGGTTTGCCCCCCACCTCTTCGTCACTGCGAGGAGCGGAGCGACGCGGCAGTCCAGAGGTTTTTATCAGGTGCAAGATGCAAGGCCCAAGGTTCAAGGGGAAGACACGGCAGTCCAGAGGCGAAAAGTACCTGACACAGGGGGAGATCCTTTTTTCACCACAGAGGCACAAAGACACAGAGACATTCTTTACAATACCCCCTTGGGGGGTGCAAAGATTTCGAGCCTTTGTACTCTCTGTGCCTCTGTGCCTCTGTGTTGAACAGGAACCTTGCGCCTCACTCCTGACGCCTAACACCTCACAACCTCACCACCTCCCCCCTCACTACTTGGCATCCTCTATCCCCTGCCAGCGGGGATAGTCCACCTCAAGGCCCAGAGTCTCAGCCACCCGGGAGGCATAGGTGCGGGCCATTTCAAGAAGGGAGTGCGGATTCTGGTAAAAGGAGGGCATGGCCGGACAGATGGTGGCGCCGGCATCATGGACAGCGAGCATGTTCTGCAGATGGGTGCGGTTGAAAGGTGTTTCCCGCACCGCCAGGACCAGCCGCCGTCTTTCCTTGAGCATCACATCAGCGGCGCGATGGATGAGATTTGTGGAAAGGCCACTGGCAATGGCGGCCAGGGTTCCCATGGTACAGGGCACCACGGCCATGGCCTGAAAGCGGGCAGAGCCAGAGGCCATGGGGGCGGTAAATTGTTTAATGCCCCACCAGCGCACCTGGGGAAAATCCGCCGGCACCATGCCAAGCTCCAGGCCCAGGACCTGCTCCCCTGCCTCGGAAATAATAGCATGGACCTCAACATCGGCTGCCGCCAGGATGGCCAGGAGCTCCCTGGCATAGAGCATTCCAGAGGCGCCGGTTATCGCCACCACGACCTTATCTTGCATCATCAATCCCTTATTCACAGATTTTCAGAGGGAGAGAGCCGGGTGCCGCCTCGCCTCTGCTGATCAAAAATTCAAAAAACCTTTCCAGACCTTTCACCTTCTGCGGCCCCAGATCATACTCCATTTTCTGCAGATAGGCATGACAGGCCGCCACCTCCATGGGAATGCGGGGGGCCACCAGTTCACAGATCTGCAACAGATCATCCTGGCCCTCCTGCAGGCAGCGCTGCAGCTCCTGGTGAATCTCCACCACCGTGACCGGATCGCGGCGGCAGAAATCTTCGCGCACGGCCCAGACGGCAAAGACAAAGGGCAGTCCGGTCTGTTGCTGCCACACCTCGCTGAGATCGAGCTGCACGGGAAAAGCACCCTGTTCATGCAGGCGGAGGGCATCGTCGCCAATGGCAAGGACAGCGGCAAAATCGTCAGCCATGGCCTCCGGGTCAATGGCCCCCTGCTCATACAGGGGCTGGACCCCATAAAAATCCTCCAGGATAATCTTCACCAGGGCCACCGAGGTCTGCGACTGGGCGGAAAGCAGGACCTTTTTGCCCTGGAGCCCGGCCACCTCCTCCCGGGCAAAGAGAAAGACCGAACCCACCGGGCCGGTGGCGGAAATGGAAAGCCCCCCCAGAATCTTGTAGAGCTCGGGATGGGCCCCATATTCATGGGAGGAGATAAAACCCAGGTCAAGCTCGCCCCGGCACAACAGGTCATTGAGCACCGCAGGAGGGGCCGCCGTCACCTGCCATTCCGGGCGCCAAACTGTGCGCTGCCACACCTCATAGAGGGGGGCGGTATTAATAAAGTTCACCATGCCTATCCTGGCACGTATCTTCTTCTTTTCCACCCGCATCTCTCCTGGTTCTGGCCCCTTAAGGGGCGCTTGAAAAGCCTAGCCACCAACGACAAGGCGCGGCAAAAAGGGGCGAAGAAACAGCCCGAAATATTGCCAAGGGCCGGGGTTTGGCAACGGGCTGCTAGTGCAGTGTGTCACTTAAAGTTTCGTATATTTATGCAACTATGCCTTTAACCACAAAGGCATTCTTTTTAATACCCCCTTGAGG
>JAVLBA010000078.1:0-10435 GCA_031581485.1 Desulfurivibrionaceae bacterium
TGACCTGTTTAAGTTGAAGAAGGAAAGAATTAAAGAATTATAGAAGGTAAAGAAATAAAGAAGGTATAGAAATAAAGAAGATAGAGAAATAAAGAAGGTATAGAAGGTAAAGAAAGAGCGGAGGCCGTGAGCGCGTACGTGCCTGGCAAAACTCCCCATTCTCTAACTTCTCTACCTCCTCTAACTTCTTTAACTTCTCTCTTTATCATAAATTTTTCACATTGAATAATTCATGTATTTTCAGGATATTATCTTCGAGTTAAATCGATACTGGGCCGACCAGGGCTGCGTGATCATGCAGTCCTATGATATGGAAGTGGGTGCCGGCACCTTTCATCCGGCCACCCTGCTCAGGTCCCTGGGGCCCAAGCCCTGGAAGGCGGCCTATGTCCAGCCCTCCCGCCGCCCCACGGACGGCCGCTATGGCGAGAATCCCAACCGTCTCCAGCATTATTATCAATACCAGGTGGTGATGAAGCCCTCCCCCACCAATTCCCAGGAGCTCTACCTGGCCAGTCTGGAGAGTTTTGGCCTGGATCTCCTGGAGCATGATATCCGTTTTGTGGAGGATGACTGGGAATCCCCCACCTTGGGCGCCAGCGGCCTGGGCTGGGAGGTGTGGCTGGACGGCATGGAGATTACCCAGTTCACCTATTTCCAGATGGCCGGAAGCCAGGAGCTCAAACCGGTCACCGTGGAGATCACCTACGGCCTGGAACGGATCGCCATGTATCTCCAGGGGGTCAATTCCGTCTATGATATAGCCTGGAATAAAGAGGTCAAATATGGCGATATCTTCCTGCAGGCCGAAAAGGAGTTTTCCGCCTTTAATTTTGAATATGCCAATGTCGATTTTCTCACCGGCTATTTCGATTCCTGCGAGGCAGAGGCCCTGCGGCTTATCCAGGTCAATCTGGCCCTGCCCGCCTATGATTATTGCCTGAAATGTTCCCACACCTTTAATCTGCTCGATGCCAGAAAGGCTATTTCCGTGGCCGAGCGGACCCGCTATATCGGCCGCATCCGCAATATCGCCCGCCGGGTGGCGGAACTGATGGTGGGCCAGGAAAAGGCCGGGGAATAGAATTTGGGATTGAACAGAAAGTGGCGGAAGTGCATGGGAATCGAACCCACCTACCAGGCTATTAACCCGGTACACCGGATTTGAAGTCCGGGAGGGCCACCAGTGCCCTTTCCACTTCCCCAAAGAGAAGAACGGTTAGAATAGTTTTTATTGGTCTTTGAGGCAATGTTTTTTTAAAAGCCATTAATTTAAGAGATTATTATGGAATGTCAGCGCTTAAACAAGATGATTCGGGCCTGGTATGTACAGGTCCAAGACGAGACCCTGGCCCCGGCCCGCATGGTGGAATTCATGGAAAAGCATGTGGCCAGCTGTGATGAGTGCCTCATGGATCTCGGCATCCAGGAAGAGCTCAAGAAGATTAAAGCCATTGTCCTGCCGGTTTCCAAAATGACCAAGCCCCCCAAAGGCCCCCGTCCTGATGCTGCTGATCTGCCCCCGCCCCGGGTTTTTGAAAAGGATGCAGAGAGCGAGGTGGATGAGGAGGAAAGCGGTGAGGACGAGGAGGAATCCACGGACGAAGATGATGACGATGACGATGACATCGAAGTGGAGGATGAGGACTTTGAGGAGGAAAATGTCGACCAGCTTGGCTGATGGCGGCGGACTCTAACCGCCCTCCTGGAGACCAGGATTACCTGGGGTGAAAGAAAGGGCCGGGCCTGATTTTGACACCCATACCACAGGAGGGGCGCTAGGCCGCTTCTCTTCTCTTTATAAAGGGGTCTTCGCAGCGACAGCGCTGGGGCGGCCCTTTTTTTTTGGCAGGCAGCCCAGGCGGCCGGGTCGCTTACATGGGCAGGATGTGGATCTCCTCTCTGATGGGATGTCTGCCCTTGACAAAGAGGCCCTTGCGGCCGTCAATGGAGATCCATTCCCCGAAACGGATGGTGTGTTCATTGATGACGCACCGCTCCTGGGTCTCGTAGACCTGCATGGACTGGCAGCCCACCACGCAGGTCTTTTCCAGGCGCAGGGTGATCACCGAGGCGTGGGAGGTCTGGCCGCCCCGGGCGGTGAGCAGGCCGTCGGCCAGGGAGATCTCCCTGATGTCCTCGGGCACGGTATCCTGGCGGATCAGAATCAGGGGTGCCCGGGGATCCTGGCGGCGCAGCTCGCGGATATTCTCCTCGGTGAAGACGGCGCGGCCGGCCAGGGCGGAGCCGCTCACCCCGATGCCCTTGCCGAGAATGTCCCCGGCAAAGGCTGGGCCCCCCTCAAAAACATTGAGCCGCCCCCTCTTTTTCATGGTGATCATGTCCCGGGTCTGGAGGATGTAGAGGTCCTCTTTCCTGGGCCCTTCAAAGGTGAATTCAATCTCCTGGGGGTTCCACCCCTTCTCATAGACCAGGTTTCTGGCCACGGCCAGCAGCTCCTGGTAGATCTGCGGCGCCTTGTTTTCCAGGCTTTCCTCGGCTGGTCGGCCGTCAATGGCGGCCTGTTCCAGGGAGATGGGGCAGGCGGTGACCAGGCCGCTGACAATGTCCTCGCCCTGATCGCCGCTGGCATAGTCGCCCCACAGGGCCACCCGCCGTACGGTGCGGTAGGGGTGGGCGGTGAAGACCACGCCGCTGCCGGCGTGCTCGTCCTTGTTGCCGAAGACCATGGCCTGGACAATAACCGCCGTGCCCCAGTAGTCGGAAACCCCCATCAGGTCACGGTACTCCTTGGTCTTTGCCGTGTCCCAGGAGGTGAGCACCATCTCAATGGAGGCGATGAGCTGCAGCCAGGGGTCGTCGGGGATGCCGATGCCCAGGCTGCGCACCTTCTGCTGATAGGTAAGGGCCAGTTCCCGCATCTGGTCCGGCGAAAAATGGGCCTTCTTGGTGACGGCGTAGCGCTCCTTGGCCTTATTCATCAGGGCCTGGAATATTTCCCGATCCACCCCCGAGGTCATGCCCCACGACTGCAGAAAGCGGCGATAATTGTCCCAGGCCAGATATTTCTTACGGCCGGCCGGGGCCATGGCCTCGGCAATCTCCTCATTGAGGCCGATGTTGTGGATGGTGGCCATCATGCCCGGCATGGAGATGGAGGCGCCGCTGCGCACCGAAACCAGGAGGGGGTTGTCCGGGTCGCCGTAGGTCCGGCCGGTCTGGGCCTCGATCTGTTCCAGGGAGGTCTTGATACGCCGGAGCAGACTCTCCCGGGCCCGGCTGAAGCTGTGGATCACACTCCAGCAGCGGAAGACCTCGGTGGTGATGACAAAACCGGGGGGCACGGGCTTGTTGTCATGGGCCAGCAGGGTGAGGTTGAACCCCTTGTTGCCCAGCAGGACCAGGTTCTTGGCCGTGGGGCTGGAGTTGCCCAGGTGGTGGATGATCTTGTCCGGGTTATAGCTCATCAAGAGATCGAGCGGCTCCTCATCCAGGAGCTCCCGCTGTCTCTCCAGGGTGTGGTAGATGTCGGTGATGAAATTGTCCAGGTGCTGGAGGCCGAAGGTGGCGGCAATAATCTCCCGCATGAAGGCCTCGGAGAGCTGGTGGACATTGTTCACCTCCGCTCCTTCCTCCGCCGGGTCCTGCAGCATATTGCGGTATTTGGCCAGCAGATTGGCGGGGCCGATCTGGGGGATGATGATGGAGAGGTTGTTCTGGTGGATATTGGTGTAGTAGACGTACATGACATCCTTCACCCCCTCGGAGAGGCCGCGGAAGATATCGAGATACTGGGTGTAGGAAAAGCGGGCCAGGGCCAGGGAGTTGGAGAGCAGGGAAACATAGGTGTCCAGGCGGCGGCTGGTGATGCCGTCGATCTTCAGGGCCCGCAGGTAGAGGCGCAGACATTTCACCACCCGGATAAAGGTGGATTTGGTGATAAAGCTCCTTTCCACCAGGCCGGGCAGTTTTTCCAGGTAGATGTTGGCCATGTTTTCCAGCCGGAAGGTGAGGCTCAGGGCGTCAAATTTCTTCTCCCGGTAGCGGCCGTAGACCGAGGGGATATCCACGGCAATATGGCGCTTGTGGAAGATATCCTCCCGGGCCTCAAAGACTTCGGTGCTCAAGATGATCGCCTGTAATTTTTCCAGATGGGTGAGGAGGGAGTTGAGGCACTGGAAGGTGTCGCAGAGGGCCAGATCTTCCAGCAGGGGCTGTAGTTCCGGAAAGCCGCTGTTCACCGCCTCCTGCAGCTGCTGCCTGATCTCCTGGAAGCCCAGGTTGTATTTCTGGTCCAGGAGTTTGTACATCTCCACCAGGAGCCGGAAGCGGCTGCGCTCCCCTTCGCTCAGATCGATCTGTAAATTCAGAAAAGAGTTGAGGCGCTTGCTGTCCAGAAGCAGCAGATCTTTTTCCTCCTTGATGTGGGTGATCTGAAAAATGCGCTTGGTGAGGCGGTGGAGCTGGTCCACAAAGACCCCCTCGGTCTGGACCTGGGCCAGGATCTCGGTGGGCAGATAATCCTTGAGATGGGCTTTGTCCAGGGTGCGCCAGAAACGCATGATGCCCTGGATGAAGTCGACGATGAGATTGGAGCTTTCCACATGGCTCTGTTTGCGCAGAAAATGGATGAGGATATCCTGGCGCTTGTGAATTTCGTCCAGCTCGGTGGAGACTTCGCGCAGCTTGCCCTCGGAGCCGATCTCGTTGAAAAAGACCGGCATCAGCTTGCTGAACTGTTTCATCAGGTTGTACACCGGTTCAATGGGATGGTTGAGCAGGTCGGTGATGTCGCGCTGGAAGAGGTCGGTGTCCTTGACGCAGGTGCCGGAGAGGCTGATGTTGATGATCAGGGCGGAAAAGAGGGTGGCGCACCATTTGGGCTCCTGCATGATGAGATGGAGCCAGGCCCTGATATTGGCCAGATGGGCCGGATTGGTGATGGGCTGCCAATCCTCGTCCACCCCGGAAACATTGGCGTACTGGAAGCCGAAGCGCACTGTTTCCCAGAGAAAGGTCTCTGCCAGGCGGCTGGAACCGCGCCGGAAGGCCTCGGTGCCCAGGACCTGGATGCACTGCAGGGCGGTGTGGGGGTAGCGCCTGACATTCTCCTTTAAGAGCTGCATGGTGGTGAGCAGGAAGCTTTCGATCTCCTCAAAGGATTGCTGGTGGATGAGGGTCACCAGGCTGCGGTTGATCTCGCGCAGGGTTTCCTCATGGATGAGATAGAGCCCGGCGGTATTCATGATCTTGAAGAGGAAGATCAGCTTGCGGTTTTCCGTGTAGCGGTCGGGCAGCTCCTTATCGGCCGGGGCCGGGATGGCAATGAGCTTGTCGGGGATATCCTTGTAGAGGCGGACAATATCCATATGGGCCGGCAGCGCCAGGAGTGTTTCCAGGGTTTCCGGCTGACTGACATCCCTGAGCCGGGCCAGGGCGGCCAGGTGGCGGCTGAGCCGCTCATGGGAGATGGCGGAAAAGAGCTCCCCTGCCTCCCAGTTGCTGCACATTTCGCCGCACTCCTGCTGGAACCAGGGCAGGGGGTCCTCCTCGGAGAGCCAATAGGTGTAGTTGAGGGTGAGGACCTTATGGAAAAGGGCGGTGGTGGCGGTGAGGTCAAAGCTGTCCCGGCGGGCCGCCTCCAGGAGGGTGGCGGCCATTTTCTTCATGGGGTGATGGCCCTGGACCATGAACATGATGGCCTGGTTGTCCAGTTCGGCCATGGTCTGGAAAAAATGATCAAGGACCTCCTGGTAGGCGGGGAGCTCCGGCCTGATCAGCGCCAGAAAACGTTCCACATAGGCCAGCAGTGATTCCACGGCCAGACCGCGCAGCTGCTCGTTGCGGCTGGTTTCGGCAATGGCCTGGAAAAAGAGCGAGGTGAAGCGCTCAAAGGCGGCCGGTCCCTGCGCACTGCGGCAGTAAAGCTGGCTGTTTTTCAGGACAAAGGCCCGCAGCCGGGGCAGCAGCTGGTTCCAGTTCCGGTAGGGGTGGTTGATCTCCAGGAGCAGTTCTTCGATAACCCGGTGGATGCCGCGGTATTCCTGGACCAGCTCGCAGAGGAGCAGGTTTTCCGGGGCGATTTCCACATGGTCAACCGCTGTCTCCTGCAGATTGGCCTTCAGGGCGTCGGATGTTTCAGTGAGTGAGGACATTGGTTGAGAATTTGTGAAGTTGAGAAATAAGAAGTTGGGGAAGAAGAAGTTGCGAAGCGGAGAAATAAGAAGATGAGAAGAAGGTGCCTTCTCCTTATTCCGCAAATTCTTATTTCTCAACTCCTGCTTCTAAATCATTTTCTGATCGTCCATGAGCTGGATGAGGTCAAGGACCCGGTTTGAGTAGCCCCATTCGTTGTCGTACCAGGAGAGGACCTTGACCATGTTGCCGATCACCTTGGTGGAATCGCCGTCCACAATGGAGGAGTGCTGGTTGCCCTGGTAGTCGATGGAGACCAGGGGCTCGTCTGAATAGCCGAGATAGCGGCTGGCCGCCTCCTGCAGGGCCTGGTTGACCTCGGAGACGGTGGTCTCCCGCTCCACCTCCATGACGGCGTCCACGATGGAGACGTTAGGGGTGGGCACCCGGATGGCCAGGCCGTCAAATTTATCCTTGAGTTCGGGCAGCACCAGGGAGACGGCAGCCGCCGCCCCGGTCTTGGTGGGGATCATGGACATGCCGGCGGCCCGGGCCCGGCGCAGATCAGGGTGGGGAAAATCCAGGAGGCGCTGATCGCCGGTATAGGCGTGCACCGTGGTCATCAGCCCCTTCTTGATGCCGAAGCGGTCGAGGATGACCTTGGCAAAGGGGGCCAGGCAGTTGGTGGTGCAGGAGGCATTGGAGACGATATGGTCCGTGGCCGGGTCATATTCGTGCTCATTGACGCCCATGACAATGGTGCGCAGGTTGCCCTTGGCCGGCGCCGAGATCACCACCTTTTTGGCGCCTCCGTCAAAATGGCCCCCGGCCAGCTCACCGGTACAGAAGAGGCCGGTGGATTCCACCACATATTCGGCGCCGCTCCTGGCCCAGGGAATATCGGCGGGGCTGCGGTGGTTGGTAATGGCAATCTCCCTGTCGTTGATGAGGATGCCGGTGGCGCCGGTTGTCACCTGGTGGGGAAAGGGACCCATGATGGAATCATATTTCAGGAGATGGGCCAGGGTCTTGGTGTCGGTGAGGTCATTGATGGCCACCACCTCCATATCCGCAAATTCCGGATAGTGGGCCACGGCCCGGAAGATACTCCTGCCAATACGTCCGAAACCGTTGATGCCAATTTTAATCGTCATAGGAGCCTCCCGGCGAGAATGGTTTTTTTTAAGAATAGAGGATACAGGATTCAGAATACAGAATACGGGGTCAAGAATACAGGATTAAGAATGCAGAAGGAAGAAGTCCGCACCTCTCAAGAAGGCCAGCCGGGAAGGTGCCTTGCTCTTCAGGTCGCCATGAATTTGCGGCCGTCGCGGATCATGGCGCGGATAAGAAAGGTGCGGCGGCGGGCCTCTTCCAGGTCCGGGTTGAGGGCGAGGGCGGTCTCATAGGCGGCCAGGGAGTCGCTGAGCCATTGTCCGTTAAAATAGCTCTTGGCGGCCAGCAGATAGGCCGCTTCCGGCTGGTCTGGAAAAAGCTCGGCAAAGATCTGTGTCGCTGAGACACCCCACAGATCCTCACTGAGGGCGCCCTCCTCCAGCAGAAGACGAAGCAGCAGGGTGTTGTGGGCCTGGCCGGGCAGAAGCAGACGCAGGAGGGAATTGGCCTGGTCAAAGAGAATGGTGAGATTTGCCATCTGGCCCGGGATCTCGGCAACGATTCCCTCCATGAACAGCTCCCGGCTGAGGCGTTCATGCCCCCGCCCGGCAGCCGGCCTGGCCGGGCTGTTGTCCCGGTCCAGGGTGACATTCTCCTGGAGTTTGACAGCTTCATGGAAGAGGGCGGTCATGACCCACTCCAGCTCCAGACCATCTGGCTCACTGCTCTCCTTGAAAAGCAGGCGGCATTGCTGCCTGAGCTGCCGCAGAGCTCCCAGGAGGGCTGCCATCTCCCCGGCAGGATCTATCTTGGCGCCCTGGTGCGCCTCCTGCTGCAGGGCGGTAAAGGCTGTGTAGGCGGCGTGGCAGCCGCTGTAGAAAGAACGGACATGGAAATCCCTGCGCTCCGCAAACCATCTGTTGGCGGGGGCGGCTTTGCCGCTTTGCATCCTTACTCTTTGCACGCGGCCTCCTGGTACAGTTCCAGATAGCGGCGCATGATTTTATCCCAGGTGTAGTGGTTGTCGATGGTCTGCACCGCCTTTTTCTGCATGGCGGCGATCTGCTCCGGTTTGGTGTGGTAGAGGGCCAGGGCCCGTTTGATGGCCGCCATCAGGGCTGCGGCCGTGTGTTTCTGATAGGCAAAGCCGGTCTGGTTATCCACCACCTTCACCAGACCGCCGATATGATGGACAATGGGCAGGTTGCCGAAGAGCTGGGCAATATAATCGGTGAGGCCGCACGGCTCATACTGGGAGGGGATCACGAAAAAATCCCCGGCCGCATAGACCTGGTGGGCCAGATGCGGATCATACCCCTCAAGGACACAGACCCGGCCCTCATAGGCCTTTTCCCTGGTCAGGGAGATAAGGGCCTGGGCAATACGTTTTTCGCCGGAGCCCAGAATAAGGGCCTGGAAATTCTTTGCCGCCGGCAGCAGCAGATGGAGGGCCTCCACAAAGATATCCATGCCCTTCTGGCCGGAAAAACGGCCGATCACCGTGAGCAGGGGCCGGCCCTGGCCGGGATCCAGGTGGCCATGCTGGCTGATCCCGCTGAAGGCCTTTTGGGCCAGGGACTTTTCAAGCTGGCGGCGGCAGATTTTTTTGCCTTCCAGGTCGCCTCGGGCCACGGAAAAAGGGGCGGCCAGGCCCAGTCTCTCTGCCTCTCTGGTGTCAAAATCAGCGGGATTGATGCCGTTGGTAATGCCCCTGATTTTAATGCCCCGGCTCAGGAGAAAATGGCCGAGCCAGCCGGTGAGCTCATCCTCGTCCGTCTCCCGCAGTTCGCGGGCGTAATTTTCGCTCACCGTATTCAAGAGGCAGTGGCGGGAGGCGGCGATAAAGGGGTCAAAATCACCGTTCAGCAGATTCTTGTTGATGAAACTGCGGGGCAGGCCGGTGACGGCCTGGGCATAGGGCAGGTCCCCCACTTCCTGGTGATACCCCACCCCGGCATTGTGGATGGTGACCACAAAGCCGGTGTGGCGGAAATAATGGCGGAAGCCGTCCAGCTCCCGGACCAGGGCGGGTATGAGGGCGGTATGGCCGTCGTGGCAGTGGATGATGTCCGGCCGTTCATGGCGGTGGAGGAGATAGCAGAGCGCACTCTTCTGGAGCAGGATGTTCATGGCAAAATAATCATCATGCCCCTGGCCGGCCCGCTTGAACGGATCCACCAGTTCCTCGGCCGCGGTATAGGTGTAGATCCCCTTTTTTTCACGAAAACGGGGGGAGTCAACAAGATAGATGGTGACCTCGCCCCTGCCCCTGCCTTGGCTTTTCTTGCCCCAGATGACCACCTTTTCCTGGCGGTCCTGGCTGGCATAATTCATGGCGACAGACAGGGTGGCCTTGACCTTGAAACCCAGGAGCTTGGGGGAAAGGAAGCCGTAGCACGGCAGGATCACCGAGACCTTGGCCACCTTGCCCAGGGCCTCGGCCAACTGCCGGCAGACGTCCTTGACGCCGCCGGCCCCGGCCAGACCGTCATATTCGCGGGAGACAAACCAGATGTTTTTTATGGTGCGTGTAGCCATTTGTTTGCGATGGAGGTGGGAAAAGATTTTTGGTTAAACACAGAGACACAGAGACACAAAGATTTTTCACAGAGGGCGTCGGCGTTGCGAGTCCGTTGTCATGGCATCAAAGTGATTATCAATAATAATAAAAAGTCTTTCTCTGTGTCTCTGTGCCTCTGTGTTGAAAACAATGTCAAAATATTGAAAATAATATCTCTGTGCCGAAAATAATATCTCTGTGTTGAAAATAAAGCCGGCTGCTAACTCCTTGCTACTCCCCTGAGTCCGGGATCAGCTCGCAGGCCTGCTGGCGCAGAAAATGGTCGGCCAGGGTCAGGCAGACCATGGCCTCGCAGACCGGGATGATGCGGGGGATGGCGGAGATGTCATGGCGGCCGCCGATCACCACCTCCACCGGCTCGTTGTCCAGGTTGACGGTCTTCTGGGGCTTGCCGATGGAGGGGATGGGCTTTACTGCCACCCGGCTCACCACGGCATCGCCGTTGGATATGCCGGCCAGGATGCCGCCGCAGTTGTTGGAGCTGAATCCTTCAGGGGTCAGGGCATCGTTGTTCTCGGAGCCCTTCATGAGGCTGGCCGCAAAACCGGCGCCGATCTCCACGCCCTTGACGGCGCCGATGGACATCAGGGCCCCGGCCAGGTCGGCGATTTCCGGGGGATAGCCGCCGGCGGGTACCTTGAG
>JAVLBA010000079.1:0-10023 GCA_031581485.1 Desulfurivibrionaceae bacterium
GTCGTTGCGGCACCAAGGGCAGACATCTTCCTGGTCATGCAAGACTTTGTAGCAGAATTCACCGGTAGCGTCATAACCGGTACGTTCCTGCAGTTTGGCGTTCATGTACTGGAGGCGATAATCCTGACTGCAGATATAAATAAAGCCGTCAAAGCCCAGGATCAGGGCATCAAGGTCTGGAGTGCGCGGCAGAAAAGCGCTCTTTTGGGTTGGGTCAGCCGGGGAGGACATCTCTTCTTTTTGCACCTTTTTAAAAAAATCGGCCACTGTTGCTGGCTGGCATGGGGGCAGATCAGCCCTGATAGCCGGCACAATTTCTTTCTTTGGCCCCCGCTTCTCTTTGGATCCGGGAGGGAGACCCTTTTTCCCGTCAATCATATGTAATGGGTAATTTGCTTTTGTGCCTCCTTTTTTCTGTGGCACTTTGTCATCTTTACCGGCGGCGGGAAAAATGTGGCAGGGGCATATTCCCGGAGTTGTTTTTTTGAAACCAAACCTGCTACCATAAACCTGACCAGCGAATAGCTTTCCTGGAGAGCAATTCTTGATAAAACCTGATGGTGGCAGCATGGAAACAGGCTTAAAAGACAGAAGCTGCCCGGAAAATTCCGGGGTGGTTGTCTCGGTGCGGGGCAGCGTGGTGGATATACGCTTCGACCATTGTCTGCCCCCCATCTATACCTTGCTGCGGGCCGGATCCGAAAACGAGATTGCCATTGAGGTCCTGTCGCAGCTGGATGGGCAGCGTGTGCGCGGCATTGCCTTGACGCCCACCCAGGGACTGGGCCGCGGCATGGCCGTGCAAGACACGGGCGGGCCGCTCCAGACCCCGGTGGGGGAGGCGATTCTGTCGCGCATGTTCAACGTATTCGGCCAGCCCATTGATCGCCGGGAGGCGGTTACGGAAGTGGAATGGCGGGGCGTCCATCAAAGGCCGCCCTCCCTGTCGCGCCGTTCCACCAAGGCCGAAATATTTGAAACAGGCATTAAGGCTATTGATGTATTGGTACCCCTTGAGCGCGGCGGCAAGGCCGGCCTCTTTGGTGGGGCCGGGGTGGGGAAAACCGTCCTCCTGACGGAGATGATCCATAATATGGTCGCCCATCATCAGGGGGTCAGTCTCTTCTGTGGCATAGGTGAACGGTGCCGGGAAGGTGAAGAGCTTTATCGCGAGATGCAGGAGGCGGGTGTCCTCTCCAATATGGTCATGATGTTCAGCCAGATGAATGAGCCGCCGGGCAGCCGTTTCCGGGTGGGCCATGCGGCCCTGACCATGGCGGAATATTTCCGTGATGACCAGCATCGCGATGTCTTGCTGCTCATCGACAATATCTTCCGTTTTATCCAGGCCGGCTCCGAAGTGTCCGGTCTCATGGGGCAGATGCCGTCGCGCCTCGGCTATCAACCCACCATGGGCACGGAGTTGTCGAGCCTGGAGGAGCGCATCGCCAACACCGATAGCGGTGCCATCACTTCCATTCAGGCGGTCTATGTGCCGGCGGACGATTTTACGGACCCGGCCGCGGTGCACACTTTTTCCCATCTTTCCGCCACCATTGTTCTTTCCCGAAAGTTGGCCGCAGAGGGGCTTTATCCGGCCATTGATCCTCTCCAGTCAAGTTCCAAAATGGCCATGCCCAGCATTGTCGGGGAGCGCCATTATGGCCTGGCCCGAAAAATAAGGCAGACCTTTGCCCAATATGCGGAACTGAAGGATATCATCGCCATGCTGGGACTGGAGCAGTTGTCGCCGGAGGACCGGAATGTTGTTTATCGGGCCCGGCGCCTGGAACGTTTTCTCACCCAACCTTTTTTTTCCACGGAACAGTTCACCGGCCTGGAGGGAAAACTGGTGCCCCTGAAAGATGCCCTGGCCGGCTGTGAAAGGATCCTGGCTGATGAGTTCAAGGATATTCCGGAGAGAGCACTCTATATGATCGGCGCCATTGACGAGGTGAACACAGATCAGAGTGGGGACCAGCCCGATTCCGGACCTGAAAAGGGGAGCGAGGAGGAAGATAATGTTGATGAAGCTTAAGGTGCTTTTGCCCTTTCGGGTTTTCACGGTGCAAGAGAAAGTCAGGCACCTGGTGGCAGAAACGCCTCGGGGAGCTTTCGGTTTCCTCCCCCGCCGGCTCGATTGCGTTGCCCCCCTGGCCCCCGGTATCCTTACCTATGAAACCGCCGCTCAGGGGGAAGTCTATATTGCCGTTGATGAGGGGGTGCTGGTGAAAATAGGCGATGAGGTACTTATCTCCGTGCGCAATGCCATTGGCGGCATTCCACTCAAGGAATTACGGGGGGCTGTGGAGCGTGAGTTTCTGGACCTTGATGAACGGGAGCAGAATTTCCGCGAGGTACTGGCCAAAATGGAAAGCGGCTTTGTCCGCCGTTTTATTGAGTTTCGCCATGAGTGAAAAGCAGAAAAAGAAGAGCGACCAGGGTGGATCAGCCTTCAGCAGGCTGATCGGTGCCAAGGCGGCGCGCAAGCTCAGAAGACAGCGGCATGGGAAAGATACCGTCTGGTTCGGCCTGGGCATGATGGGGTTGATCGGCTGGTCAGTGGCCATTCCCACCCTGCTGGGTGCGGCGCTTGGTCTCTGGTTGGACAGCCGCTATCCGGACAGCCGCTCCTGGACGCTGGCCCTGTTGGTGGCTGGCTTGACCCTGGGCTGCTTCAATGCCTGGCGCTGGGTGGCCAAGGAAGACCTGGCCATGCGGCAGGAAAGGGAGGAGAAGGATGAATGAGATTACGGGCCTGGTAATGGCGGGAATGGCGGGTCTTCTGCTGGGGATGATTTTTTTCGGCGGCCTGTGGTGGACGGTTGGCAGGGGAGTGACCTCCAGCCGGCCAGCGGCCTGGTTTCTGGGCAGCATGGTGGTGCGCACGACCTTGGTCCTTGGCGGCTTTTATTTTGTTGCCAACGGCCAGTGGCAAAGAATGGTGCTCTGTCTTTTGGGCTTTGCCCTGGCCCGTCTTGGGGTGACCCGCTTCAGTCGACTCAAGGAAAAGCCGGCGGGAGTGGCACCGGAGGCCAGCCATGAATCTTAGCCCTGACCAGATCATCTATTGGCAGCAGGGTTTTTTCAGCCTCAACGCCACCATTGTCTTTACCTGGGCCCTGATGTTGGTACTCACGGTGGGTTCAAAACTCATTACCCGCAACCTCTCTATGGGCCTGGAGCGTTCCCGCTGGCAGAACCTTCTCGAAACCATCGTCATGACCATTGTCCAACAGATTGAAGAAGTGGGGCTGAGGCAACCACGCAAATATCTCCCCTTTCTGGGCACCCTCTTTCTTCTTATCGCCGCTGCCAACCTCTGCGTGATTATTCCCGGCTACGAGCCTCCCACCGGCTCCCTCTCCACCACGGCAGGGCTGGCCCTCTGCGTATTTGTGGCAGTGCCTTTGTTCGGCATTCAGGAACAGGGTGTCATCAATTATTTCAAGTCCTACGCGAAGCCCACTTTGTTCATGCTGCCGTTTAATATTATCAGCGAGATCTCCCGCACCCTGGCCCTGGCGGTGCGCCTCTTTGGGAATATCATGAGCGGGTCCATGATCGCCGCCATTCTTCTGAGTATCACCCCTTTTTTCTTTCCCATCATCATGGAGGCCTTAGGGCTCCTCACCGGTATGGTGCAGGCATATATCTTCACCATTCTGGCCACGGTTTATATTGCGGCTGGCACCCGGGTGCGCGCATCCAGGTCGACAGACGAGGCAAAAGAGTGATGTATGAACGACAACAGATAAAGGAGGGAGTATGGACAGCATGACCTATATTGCAGTGGCATCCATTATCAGCGCCGGTCTCAGCACCGGTATCGGCAGTATTGGGGCGGCCCTGGGGGAGGGACGCGCCGTCGCCGCCGCCTTGGCTTCCCTTGCCCAGCAGCCGGATGCCTCCTCCACCCTTACCCGGACGCTTTTCGTGGGCCTGGCGATGGTTGAGTCCACGGCCATTTACTGTTTCGTGATCTCCATGATTCTCATCTTCGCCAATCCATTCTGGAACCATGTCATCACCCAGACAGCAGGACAGTAGCCATGTTAATCGATTGGTTCACCATCAGTGCCCAGATCCTCAATTTTCTTATCCTGGTGTGGCTTCTGAAGCGGTTCCTCTACAGGCCTATTCTGGACGCCCTTGATGCCCGGGAGAAAAGAGTGGCCTCCAGCTTGGCGGAGGCGGAGGCCAAAAAGGAGGAAGCCCGTAAGGAACGCAACGAGTTTCAGGAGAAGAACCAGACGTTTGCCAAAGAGCGGGACGGCCTTTTCCGGAAAGCCACCGAGGAGGCGCAGGCGGAACGACAGCGGCTCCTGGAGGAAGCGCGGCAGGCCGCCATGAGCCTGCGGCAGCAACAAGAAGAAGCAGTGCGAGAAGAAGAACGCTCTCTCTATGAATCCATCAGCCGCCGCACCCGCCGGGAAGTCTTTGCCATTGCCCGGAAGGCGCTGTCCGATCTCGCCGGCGCCACTCTGGAAGAGCGGCTGGTTGATGTCTTTATCCGGCGGCTGAGGGCTTTGAAGGAGAAGGAAAAGGGGGATCTGCTCTCGGTGCTCAAGGAGTCATCTGCCCCTGTGGTGGTGCGCACCTCCGTTGATCTTTCAGCGGATCAGGCGGAGGCTACGGAGGAGGCGATCCAGGAAATCGTGGGCCGTGAGCTTGAGATCCGCTTCGAGACCGCGCCGGATCTGATCACGGGCATTGAACTGACCGCCAATGGTCAAAAGGTGGCCTGGAGCATTGCCGGATATCTGTCCTCCCTGGAACAGGGGCTTGCCGAACTTTTGAAAGAGAAGGCCAAACCGGCCGGCGGGGCAGAAAGTCAGGCTTCTGGTCCCTGAGGGCTGATTTGCTGCCCAGGCGCCTCTGTTGCCCCCATTTTTCAACATAGCCTCCACCAAGAGCCCATGAACAACAAACCTGAAAATCTCCAAAACCTCTTCGACACCACCTTTGCCGAGATACGTCAGGTGCGGGAAACATTCACCCCCTCCCTGGCGCCCCGGGAGGTGGGAACCATCATCAGTGTGGATACCGGGATTGCCCGCGTTGCCGGCCTGCCGGGAGTAGGTTTTGAGGAGTTGGTGAAGTTTCCGGGTGAGGTATTCGGCATTGCCTTCAATATCGACGAGGATGCTATCGGTGTGGTGTTGCTTGGCGAATATCGCCTCCTCCATACAGGAGATGAAGTGGAGCGCACCGGCCGGGTCATGGATGTGGCCGTGGGTGATGGTCTGCTGGGGCGCGTCATCGATCCCCTGGGCCGGGCCCTGGACAATAAAGGACCCGTGCCCTACAGCCAGAGGTTGCCCATGGAACGGGAGGCCCCTGCCATCATGGATCGTGCTCCGGTGACCCGGCCCCTGCAGAGCGGTATCAAGGTTATCGATGCCCTGATTCCCATTGGTCGCGGCCAGCGGGAATTGATTTTGGGCGACAGGCAAACCGGCAAGAGCGCCATTGCCCTGGATACCATTTTGAACCAGCGCGGCAAGGATGTGCTCTGCGTCTATTGCGCCATTGGCCAGCGGGCTTCAGCGGTGGCCAAAGTGGTGGCCAATCTCCGGGAAAAGGAGGCCTTGGAGTATACCATCGTTGTGGTGAGCGAGGGTAATGATCCACCGGGCCTCACCTATATCGCGCCCTATGTGGCCACCAGCATTGCCGAGCATTTCATGGAGCAGGGCCGTGATGTGCTCATCGTCTATGACGATCTCACCCATCATGCTCGTTCCTATCGGGAACTTTCCCTGCTGCTTCGCCGCCCGCCCGGTCGGGAAGCCTTTCCCGGCGATATTTTCTACATCCATTCGCGGCTCTTGGAGCGGGCCACCCATCTGCGCGAAGAACTTGGGGACGGTTCCCTTACCGCCTTACCTATTATTGAAACGGAGGCCCAGAACATATCGGCTTACATTCCAACGAATCTTATCTCCATTACCGATGGCCAGATTTATCTGTCGCCGAATCTGTTCGAGCTGGGGGTTTTGCCCGCTGTTGATGTGGGTAAATCCGTGTCCCGGGTGGGGGGCAAGGCGCAATTAGCGGCTTATCAGGCCGTGGCCGGCTCCCTTAAGCTTGCCTATTCGCAGTTTGAAGAGTTGGAGAATTTTGCCAAGTTCGGTGCTCGACTTGACGAAGAGACTCGAAAAACCATCCAGCACGGCCGGCGCATCCGCGCCTCGCTCAAGCAGCCGGAATTCTCCCCTATCTCGGTGCCCGAACAGATTATCGTGCTGCTGGCCCTCACCCAGGGACTCCTGGATAACGTGGAGCTCGATAAGATGGCAGAGGCCGAAGACGCCCTGCGCCGCTCTGTAGAGGAATTGCCGGAGGAGGTGGTAGAACGGTTTTTCAGCGCGGATAAATTGTCGGATGAGGATCGCCAGCTGGTGCTGGATATGGCGGACAAGGCCCTGGAATCTTGGCAGGGGGAATCATGAGCGAGACCCTGGGGGCTTTGCGGCGCAAGATGCAGAGTGCCGGAAAGCTCCAGGCCGTGGTGCGGACCATGAAGGCCCTGGCCGCCTCCAGCATAGGCCAGTACGAAAGAGCGGTTCAGGCCCTCACGGATTATGACCGCACTGTGGAGATGGGGTTGATTGCCTTTTTTCGGCGGCAAGGAGTGGCTGGGGGCGGGGCCCCCTCAGAATCACGGCAGAAGAGGGCGGTGGGGGTGGTGGTCTTCGGCTCCGACCAGGGGCTGGTGGGCAAATTCAATGAAGCGTTGGTGGATTTTACAGTGGAGACCCTGGGGGCGCTGGCCGGGGAGAAAAAGGTGTGGGCGGTGGGCGAGCGGCTGCACATGCGGCTGGAGGATGCCGGGCTGCCGCCGACAGGAGGCTTTGTGGTGCCCAATTCCGTCACGGCAATCACTCCGCTGGTGGCAGAAATTCTCACGACTCTGGAGAGGCAGCGCAGCCAGGGTGAGATCAACCATGTTTACCTCTTTTACAACCGTCCCCAGGCCCAGACTCTTTATGATCAAGTCAGCCAACGCTTGCTGCCCCTTGACGATACATGGCGTCGCGATCTCAGTGAAGGCCGCTGGCCCACCCGCAACCTGCCCCAGCTTCTGGTGGAGAGCGAAAGGACCCTGGCGGCGCTCATCCGCGAATATCTTTTTGTCTCCCTGTTCAAGGCCTGTGCCGAATCCCTGGCCAGCGAAAACGCCAGCCGCCTGGCGGCCATGCAACGCGCGGAGAAAAATATCGAAGAATTGCTGGAGGAGCTTGGCGGGACCTTTCATCGTCTGCGGCAAAGCGGCATTGATGAAGAACTCTTTGATGTCATCTCCGGTTACGAATCGCTGGGTTTCAAGAAGAGATGATAGCCATTGTGTCCCATGCATTTTTATAAAAAAGACCTTGCTGCCGTCACCTGTCTTCTGGGGAAGAGGGCTTAGAGCCCGGAGGCAACGTAACTCAAAAGGAGATGAAAGATGAATCAAATGAACAGCTGGGCAGGGGGCGGAGGAGTGGGGATGTGGATGCCCATCGGCGTATTGGTGGTGGTTCTGTTGATCGTCTTGATTGTCAAGGTATCCAGAAAATAAGTGTAGGGGCGCTTGCCACCCGGTATCCGGATGCCCTTTCCGGGCAGCCGGCATCTGGAACATAAAGGGGTGCTTGTGCGGGTATCTTCCTCCCTGATCAAAAAGTGACGGGCTTTTTTTATGGCTAAGCAGGCAACAGAACTCAGGTACACGGTGCGCTTTCGGGTGGTTTTCAAGTATTTCGGTCAACTCTGCCTGGTGCTTGCCGCTCTGACTCTGGTGCCGTTGCTGATGTCGCTGCTCTTGGGCGATACCGTCATCAGCCTGCGCTATGGCATTGTGATCTGCGGTCTTATCATACTGGGGGCGGGACTGGCCCGGTTACCCACCCCGGACATGGTGCAGGTCAATGAAGCCGTGGTCCTGGTGGCGTTGATCTTTCTCTTTACGCCCCTGGTGATGTCCTATCCCATGATGGCGGCGGGAATGGCTTTCGGGGACGCCTTGTTCGAGGCCATCTCCGGCGTGACCACCACCGGGCTGAGTACGAAAACGACCCTGGTGGCCGCGCCGCCCTCCTATCTTTTTGGCCGCGCCTGGATGCAGTGGTACGGCGGCCTGGGCATTGTCATCTTCTCCCTGGCGCTGGTTGTGCAACCGGGGTTGATGGCCAAGGAGCTCACTGCCGGCGATACAGAGAGCGATGATTTGGTAGGTGGCACCCGCATCCACGCTCGTCTGGTCCTGAAGGTCTATGGCGCTTTGACCATCCTGGGCATCCTCGGCGCCTGGTTAACGGGGGTGGGGATGGTGGACGGCGTCCTCTATACCTTGGCAGCGGTATCCACCGGGGGATTTGCTCCCTATGACAGCAGCCTGGGGGCCCTGGGCTGGCCGGGCCAGGTGTGGATTATCCTGCTCTGTCTCAGCGGGGCCATTCCCCTGCTCTTTTATTACCGAAAAGTCAGGACCACCCGCCACAGTGCCGTGGAATCTCTGCAGCTCCGGGCCGTTGTTGTCGCCTCTTTTGTCGTTTTTCTGGCAGTGGGGGGCACCCTGGCCCTCAGGGGAGAGATGGCCTGGCCGCAACTCCTTCACCATGTACCCTTGCTGGCTGTTTCAGCGCAGACCACCGCAGGTTTTTCTTCCATAGCATGTGGTGAGCTTGATGCAGGCTCCAAGCTGGTTCTGATCTTTTCCATGCTGGTGGGAGGCGGCATGGGATCCACGGCAGGGGGCTTCAAGTTGTTGCGGTTGTTGATCGCTCTCAGCGTCTTCAGGCTGGTGCTGTTGCGCACCTGTCTGCCCAGACATGCTGTTATCGAACCCCGTCTGGCCGGCCGCCGTCTGCAGGAGGGCGAGATCCATGCCGCCCTGCTGCTTATCCTGCTTTTTATGGCGGTTGTCGCCCTCTCCTGGCTCTTCTTTGTGGCCATGGGCTACGATCCCCTTGATTCCTTATTTGAAGTGGTTTCGGCCACCGGTACGGTGGGGCTCTCTGTGGGATTGAGCCAGGAAACCTTGCCCTCCTTGCTCAAGGCGGTTTTATGTCTTGATATGCTGATGGGGAGGCTGGAAATTATCGCCTGGTTGGTGCTGCTCTATCCCGGCACCTGGTTTGGCAGAAGAATGGAGGGAATATGAGAACTGTTTTTGTTGGAGCTGGAAAAGTGAGCATCGGAACGGCCAAGGCGCTTATCAAGAAAGGCCACGAAGTCGTCATCATCGAGACCGACAAGGCCAAGATCGATGAATTGTCGGAAGAGATGGATTGCAGCTTCCTGCAAGGCGATGGCAGTCAGCCCAATATCCTGCGGGAAGTCAATCCTGCCGAGTGCGACTTCCTGTTTTGCCTCACCAATAGCGATCAGGCCAATGTCATTGCCAGCCTGGTGGGTCGTTCCCTGGGCTTCAAACGTATCGTGACCAGCATCGGCGATTCGCAGTTCGAGGGTATCTGCCATGAGCTGGGCCTGACGGATACCATTATTCCTTCCCGCACCATAGGCCGTTATCTGGAAGAAATGGTGGTTGGTGGCGAAAACGTTGAATTGTCGACAGTTATCAAGGATGAGGCCCGCTTTTTCACCTTGATTGCCAAAGAGGAAGAGGCAGTGCCGGCCCAGGAACTGGAATTGCCCCGTGAAGCCAAGGTCATCTGCTATTACCGGGATGGCAAATTTCACCATGCCGACGAAGAAACCACCTTCCGCAAAGGCGATGAGATCGTCATTCTCACCCACAGAAAAAACTTACCTACCCTGCAGGAGCGCTGGGGGCCGAAATCAGCAAGGGAGCCCGGGGATGCGGAGTTGCCGGAATGAGAGGCGGTCGGCTGCTCTTTTTGTTTTGGTCCGTGCACTGCTCTTGATATAAACTCAATAGATGGTCTGCTTAAATACTGTAATATAAATGTGAGGGGTATTGTTATGACCAAACAGAAACAAACCATTGACGAAAAATCCCTATGGAATGATGCCAGGCAGATGCTGCGCAAGGCGGCAGAAGAGGGGGTG